>NZ_JBHUDX010000031.1:17718-75522 GCF_042678285.1 Streptomyces caeni | reverse complement strand
TCTTGATCGTGGCCTGCCCCCGCCAGGTGGTGACCGGATCGCTCCACCCCTCCACCAGATAGCTCCAGGTGCCGACCGAGTGCGGGGTGACCTCGGCACCCCAGCGGTCGCTCCCGGGTTCGAGTTCGCGCATCGGCGTCCACGGGCCGGGGCGGCCCTCGGGGTCCAGGAGGACGACGTTGGCACCGATCGCGCCATGGCCCTCGCCGAAGACCGTGGCGGTCACCTGGAAGGTCTCCCCCTCCACCGCCTTCGCCGGTCGCCGCCCGCAGTCGACGACGGGACGGACGTCCATGACCGGGATGCGCCCGATCCCGGGTCCACCACCCACGACGACGGCGGGGCTCGGCCCGCCCCCGTGCACGGCCTGCGGTTCCATGGACTTCGCCTCCTCCGCCGTTCTCGCTCCTTGATGGGCTCCGGTTCTCCGGTTGTTCGTCTCACAGCGCCGGCGCCGTACGGCGTCCTCTCACACGTTCACCGACGGCGTGCTGCGGGGTGGTCTGCGCACGATCCGCTCGCGGCGGCCGCGGAGGTTCAGATAGAGCTCGGCGGCGTCGGCGGCCTCGCGCGCGCAGCGCTTGCCCATCAGCGCGCACAACGTGTAGCCCGCGCTCTCGAAGGTGCCGCGTACCGCACGGTTGTCGGGGGACACGAGCATCAGGCGCTCCCACGCCCGGTACTGCTCAAGACGTCTGGCGACCTCGGCTCTGGCCGGCAGCAGCATGACGGCGGTCACCTCCACTCTCTCGGCTGTGGCGGTTCCGGACGGTTCGCGGGGGCCGCGGTCCGGGGGTGAGCGAAGGCCGCGCGCGCACGGAGCGATGTCGATCCGTTACGGCGATCGAGACCTTTCACCCATGGTGCACGGAGAGACACACAGCGTCCTGTTCGCTTTTCAACCACATGGCGCGGCTGACTGAAGTTGCACGAATGGAGTACCGCGCGCACCCTGAGACTGACTCAGAAGCGATGACCGCTCACGCTTCGTGTTCGGGGCTCGGCCCAACCAAGGGCGAGGAGGAGCGAGAGCTTCGCGGGTGAGGAGCCAACGACAATGAAGACCGCAGCGCCCTGCTACTACCACCTCGACGTGGAGATCCGCCCGGAGCGGATCGGTCGGATCCGGCGGATCCTGGCCGCCCATCTCCGGTACTGGAACCTGGACTTGCTCGTCGAGAGCGTCTGCCACTGCGCCGATGTGCTGTTGCGCACGATCGACGAACACGCGACGGACAAGAACGCCACCATCGAGATGTGGTGGAACGGTCAGCACCTCATCACCGCGGTCCAGGACAGCGAGCGTGACATCCTGCCGCACTCGGCGCCGAGCGGCTGCCTGACGCAGATCGCGGCGCTGAGCAACGGCTGGGGCTGCTGCGCCACCGACACCGGCGGCAAGATCATCTGGTTCTCGCAGCGGGCCCGGGCCGCCGAACGCGCCCCACTCGTCCCGGTGAGGCCCGCGCCGAGCCTGCACGACGCGCGGCCCCTCCCGCGCGCCCTGCAGCCGGCGGCGGTGGCGACCGCGCGAGAGCGGGAGCACGCGTCGGCCGGCAGCCGGTGACCCCGGTAGCCCCCGTCGCGGCCCGGTGGCCGACCGCGGGCGGACGGCCCGTCAGCCGGTGCCGCGCCGCCCCGCCGGCCAACCCGCGGTCTCCTCCCCCCCGTCCGCCACATCGCTCTTCCGAGCGGGGGGTCGGGCCTGTCAGACTCCGGAGGTGCCCGGCTTCGACATACTCGTCATCGGATCCGGACCGGGCGGCCAGAAGGCCGCCATCGCGGCGGCCGAGCTGGGCCGCCGGGTCGCCGTCGTCGACCGCCCCGACATGGTCGGCGGCGTCTCCATCCACACCGGCACCATTCCCTCCAAGACCCTGCACGAGGCCGTCCTCTGCCTCACCGGTCTCACCCAGCGGGATCTTTACGGGCAGAGCTACCGCCTCAAGCAGGAGATCACCGTCTCGGACCTGACCGCACGGACCCGCCATGTGGTGAACCGCGAGGTCGACGTCATCCGCAGCCAACTCTCCCGCAACCAGGTCTCCGTGTTCGCCGGCACCGGCCGGTTCGTGAACCCCCACACCATCGCCGTACGCGAAGTGACGAGGCAGGAAAGGCTGTTGAGCGCCGCCACATTCGTCATCGCCACCGGCACCCGGCCGGCCCGGCCCGCGAGCGTGGAGTTCGACGGCCGGTCGATCATGGACTCGGACAACGTCCTCGATCTGGAGCGGGTGCCCCGTTCGACGGTGATCGTCGGAGCGGGTGTGATCGGCATGGAGTACGCCTCCATGTTCGCCGCCCTCGGCAGCAAGGTCACGGTGGTCGAGAAGCGGCCAGGGATGCTCGACTTCTGCGACGTGGAGGTCATCGAGTCGCTGAAGTACGACCTGCGGGACCTGGCGGTCACCTTCCGGTTCGGGGAGACCGTCGCAGCGGTGGAACGGCATTCCCAGGGCACCCTGACGATCCTGGGGAGCGGCAAGAAGATCCCCGCCGACGCCGTGATGTACTCGGCCGGCCGGCAGGGCCTGACCGACGAACTCGACCTCGACAAGGCGGGGCTCGTCTCCGACGCGCGCGGCCGGATCACGGTCGACGAGCACTACCGCACGGACGTGCCGCACATCTACGCCGTCGGCGACGTCATCGGCTTTCCGGCGCTCGCGGAGTCGTACAAGGTCGCCGCGCTGGACGCGACGAACAAGATCCGGCAGGTCGACCGGATGAACGACTGATCCGGGCGGGGCCCCTGCCCGCGGTCCCCTCGCGTGGACAGCCGGCCCCAAAGTGATCGAGACTCGGCGGATGGCGAAGTACTACGACGTTCACCCCGACAACCCCCAGCCGCGCACGATCGGGCAGGTCGCCAACAGCATCCGCGAGGGCGCGCTCGTGGTCTACCCGACGGACTCCTGCTTCGCGCTGGGGTGCCGTCTCGGCAGTCGCGACGGCATGGAGCGCATCCGTGCGATCCGCCATCTCGACGACCGCCACCACTTCACGCTCGTGTGCCGTGACTTCGCGCAGCTGGGCCAGTTCGTGTACGTCGACAAGGATGTGTTCCGGGCGATCAAGGCGTCCACACCGGGCAGCTACACGTTCATCCTCCCCGCGACGCGCGAGGTGCCGCGCAAGCTGCTCAATCCGAAGAAGAAGACGGTCGGCGTCCGTATCCCCGACCATGTCGTGGCGCAGGCCCTGCTGGCCGAACTCGGTGAGCCGCTGCTGTCCAGCACTCTGCTACTACCGGGCGAGGAGGAGCCCATGACGCAGGGCTGGGAGATCAAGGAGCGGCTCGACCACGTCGTGGACGCCGTGATCGACTCGGGTGACTGCGGGACCGTGCCGACCACGGTCATCGACTTCTCCGGTGGCGTGCCCGAGATCGTCCGCAGGGGCGCGGGCGACACGTCGCGGTTCGAGTGATCCGGACGTCCCGCGAACGTCGTCCCGGTGTCAGCCGGTGACGGGGTCTTCGAGCGGACCCTGCTCGTCCGCGGGCTCGTCGTGCAGCCGCCGCACCAGGGAGTCCCGGTGCAGCGCGGCGAGCGCGGCCTGCAGATCGGGGTGGCGCAGCAGCGGCACCGCCCGCAGGTCCCCCTCGTCGGGGTCGGTGAGCCTGCGGAAGTCGAACGGGAATCCGGCCGCGTGCTCGCAGCCGCCGAGCGCGGCGACCGCGGCACGGGCGAGGGACGGCGTGGTCAGCAGGCAGGCCGCCCAGCTCGCGACCACCTCGTCCACCCAGGTGCGCCAGCCCGGCTCGGCCCCGTCGGCGGCCACCGGTCCCGGTCCGGCCAGCCGGTCCAGGCGGTCGGAGCCGCCCGGCCCGACGAACGCGACGAGGGCGGCGTCGGCCGCCGTGGGATAGCGCAGCCAGGCGGCCACCGTGGCGGCCTGGTGCGCCTGCACCTGCGCCAGGGCGGTGTCCAGGGCTCCGCCGGAGCCCTGGTAGGAGCGCAGCAGCCACTCCGTGGTGGCGGAGATCACGGGGGACAGGTCGGCGGACATCGACGTCACCGTAGCCGTGCACCCGAAACGGAGAAATGACGCAGATCACTCCGGGGGCATGGAAGGAGCCACAGGCCCTACGGTGCCGGACGGGAACGGCTCGGGGCCCGCCGGGGACGGGGACCGCCGGGGAGCCGTCCGTCGCCGGTCGCGAGCACATCCGCCGCGGGGCGCCGCGGAACCGGGCCGCCGCCGGGCGCGTATCCGAGGCGAAGGACCATCTGGGGGAACTTCCCCGCGCTCAGGGTGCCCCTGACGACCGCCCTGAGGCGGGGGATCTCCAGCGGCTGGGTGTGGAAGGCGGCCACGACGTCGTGGGCCGCCGCGTACAGCAGGATCCGCTCCAGGGCCTGACCGGCGCGGAGCCAGTCCGGACGGTCGTCGTGGTCCGTGCTCAGCACCGCGACCAGTCCCGTCCGCGTCGGCCACCGCCGGGGCGGCGAAGGGAACGCCCGGGTGACGTCCGCGTAGTCGCGTCCGGCGAGGACCGTACAGTCGGGGTGCGGCGCGGCCGTGTCGTGCGGAATCCCGTCGGTACGCGGCCAGGGGCTCTTCACCCGCCAGGTCCACCGGGCCAGCTCGGCGGCGTGCCCCCGGTCCGTCCGGTGGAACTCCTCGGCCTCCCGGACCAGGCCGGCCAGGTGCTGCCGGCTCTCGTTGTCGTCGATGCAGTACAGGGTGGCGCCCTCGTCGGCGGCGTGCGTCCGCAGCGCGTCGGTCAGCGCCGGTGGCAGCGGGTCCACCCGGAAGGGGCCGCGGGCGGTGCGCCGTAGCCGCAGCGCGCGGTACATGTGCTGCTCTTCGCCGGTGGGCCGCTCGTACGCTCCCCACAGCACCCGGGCCAGGAGCGCGCCGTCCCCGGGCCGGGGGAAGGGCTGCACGACCGGGTTGAAGCCAAGGTGCCGCATGGCGAGCCGGATGTTGAACAGGGCGGCGCCGCAGCTGATGACCATCTCCCGGCCGTGCGGATCGGTGAACACGAGGCGCCGGGTGATGTCGGCGTGCACCTCGATGCCCTTGCCCCGGCCCTCCTCGACGAAGATCCAGGGTTGTGTGTTGTACACCGAGGGCGCGGTGACGGCCGCGCGGACCAGATAGGTGGACGCGTGGCACGGACCCGCGCGCGAGACGGACATCGCCGGCGCCGCCCTTTCTCGAGCTTCCTGCTTCCATGCTCGTCCGCGCCGCCGCCCCGGGCATGGGCCGCACGGCCCTCCTCCTGGACCGAGCGGCCCAGGGTGCCGCCCGGGACGGCGTCGCGCGCAGACCGGCCCGCCGGGCGCCGTGCCGGTCAGTCGTGCGGAACCAGGGCGACCGGGCAGTTCACGTGGTGGATCAGGGCGTGGGCGACGGGACCGGTGTGCGAGCCGACCGCGGTGCGGCGCCGTCGGCGGCCCACCACCAGCAGGCACGCCCCGCCCGCCGCCTTTACCAGGACGTGGGCCGGGCGCCCCTCGTACAGGGTCTCCCGGACGAACACGGCGGGGAACTTCTCCCGCCACGGTGCGAGCAGCGCCGTGAGGTCCCGTTCCGCGTCCGCCTTGACCCGGGCGCGCTCCGCGGCGTCCGCGACGCCCCGTGTGTAGGGCACGTGCCAGGCGTGCGCCACCCGCAGCGGCGCCCTGCGCAGCTCTGCGGCGCGGAACGCGAACTCCAGCACGGCGTCGCAGGGCCGGCCGACGTCGAGGGCGACCGCGACATCGCGGTAGGGCGTCCGGTCGGAGGGCCGGCCCGAGCCGTCCGGGAGGCGCTCCTTCCGGGCGCTGTCACCGGCCCGTACGAGGACCACGGGCCTCTCCGCATGGGCCACGGTGGCCATGGCGACGGACCCGGAGAGGAACCCGCCGACGCTGCCCACTCCCTGGCTGCCGATGACCAGGAGCTCGGCCCGCTCCGCCTCGGCGAGCAGCGCGGGCCCCGGCTGCCTGCGCACCTGCTCGGTGGTGACGGTCACCTGCGGGTAGCGCTCGTTCAGCGGGTCGGCGGCGGCCCGCAGCACGCGCCGCGCCCGGGACTGCGGGGCCCGCAGTTCGGGCAGGACCGGCTGCGTGTCGTCCTCGGGCAGGCCCTCCCAGGCGTGCACCAGGCGCAGCGGCAGGCCCCGCCGCAGGGCTTCCCGCGCGGCCCAGTCGGCCGCGGCGAGGCTCTCGCGCGAACCGTCCAGGCCGGCGACGACCGGCCTCGGCATGACGGTCACCTCCTGTGTCGTGCGGCATCCGGCCGGGACGCGGTCGTCCCGCGTCCGGGCCCGTCACCCATGGGGCACGACGGCCACGGGGCAGCCGACGTGATGGATCACGGCGTGGGTCACGGGGCCGGTCCGCGGGCAGGCGACCCGTTCGGACAGGCGGCGGCCGACGACCAGCAGGCTCGCCGACGAGGCGGCGCGCACCAGGACGTTCGCCGCCTTGTCCGCCGCCACCGATTCCGCGACCTCCACGTCGGGGTACTTGTCGCGCCAGGGCTGGAGCACCGCCGACAGGAAGCCAAGCCACTCGTCCGCCCGTTCGGGGTCGGCGACGAGACCGATGTCGCCGGCGCCCAGGCCGAGCGGCGAGGGCGCGTGCCAGGCGTGCACGGCCCTCAGCCGCGCATGGCGCAGCCGGGCGGACTCGAAGGCGAACTCGATGACCTCGTCGCACGGGTCCTCGACGTCGATGCCGAGCACCACGTCCCGGTAGCCGGTGCGGGTGGAGGCGCTGCCGTCGTCCGCCGGGAGGTGTTCGTCCTCCGCCTCCTCGCCCGCTCGCACGAGGACGACGGGGCAGGTCGCCCGTGCCACCACGCCGAGGGCGACCGAGCCCACCAGGAAGCCGGTGAAGCCGCTCAGGCCCCGGGAGCCCAGGACCAGCAGGTCGGCCCGCTCGCCGGCCGTCACCAGGGTGGCGACGGCGGAGCCCTGGACCTGCTGGTCGGACAGGCGCACGTCGGGGCATGTGCCGCGGAGGTGCTCCTCCGCCTGCCTCAGGACGCGCCGCGCCAGATGCCGCTGGGCGGCGTTCGCCGGCTCCCGCTGCCCCTGGGGCGGATGCCCGTCCCAGGCGTGCACCAGGCGCAGCGCACGCCCGCGGCGCGCGGCCTCCCGGGCCGCCCACCCGGCGGCGGACAGGCTCTCGTCGGATCCATCGACTCCGGCAACGACGGGCGGAAGCATGACGCCCACCTCCCACACTCGGTCCCGTTCCCCACCAGCGTCCCGCCAAGGCCGCCGGGAGGCGATGGGCTGTCGGGTCCTGTGCGGGGACCGTCCGGCCCATGCCCACGGGCGGTGCGCCGGCCGGCCGCCGGACACCGTTGCGGCCATTCACTCCGCAAGCAGCAGCCGGCACGTCTCCCCCGGCCGCACGCACACCGCGCGGTCCGGCAGCCGGACGTCGATGGGATCGCGGTCCGACGCCGGCACCGCGATCTCCAGACTGCCGCGCTCCAGCCGCAGCCGCACGCCCCAGTGGCCCCGGTAGCGGATCGCGAACCCGTACGACGACAGCTCCGGCATCGGCACGGGGTCGAGCCAGAGCGCCCCGTTGCGGGTCTCCAGCCCGGTCAGCCCGCGCTGGACGAGGTCGAGGGTGCCTCCCATGGCGCCGAGGTGGATGCCCTCCCCCGTGGTGCCGCCCTGTACATCGGCAACATCGCCCCGCAGGGCCTCCTGGCAGTAGGTCCAGGCGTCGGCGCCCCGGCACCGGGCCAGGACCCAGCCGTGGACGACACCGCTGAGGGTGGAGCCGTGGCTGGTGCGGGCCAGGTAGTAGTCGACGGTGCGCCGCCAGACGTCCTCGTCGAGCCGGTGGCCCAGACGGCGGAAGAGCCCCTGGAGTTCGGACGGTGACAGGAGGTACCCCAGCATCAGCACGTCCGCCTGCTTGGACGCCTTGTAGCGGTTGACGGTGTCGCCCTCCGCCTCCAGGATCCGGTCCAGGCGCCGGATGTCGCCGTACTGCCTGCGGTAGCCGTCCCAGTCCAGCTCGGCGAGGTCGCCGTAGCCGTCGAACTGGCTGATCACGTCGTCGTGGAAGGGCACGTGGAGCGTGCGCGAGACGTCCTCCCACTGTTCGAGTTCGCCCTCGTCGAGCCCGGTGCGCTCGACGAGTTCGCGCAGCCGGGGCTCGGGCAGGGCGCGCAGCGTCTCCAGCGTGCGGCAGAGCACCCATGCGGCCATCACGTTGGTGTACGCGTTGTCGTCGAGGCCGGGCTGCGCCGCGCCGGGATAGCCGTCGTGGTACTCGTCGGGGCCGACCACGCCGCGGATACGGTGCCGCCCGAGGCTCTCGTCGTAGGTCGCCGCGTCCGCCCAGAAACGGGCGATCTGCAGCAGCATCTCGGCGCCCTTGGTGTGCAGGAACTCCGCGTCCCCGCTCGCCTCGCAGTACTGCCACACGTTGTACGCCACGGCCGAGCCGACGTGCCACTGGAGCCGGGAATGGTCGGGCAGCCAGCGGCCCGAGCGCGGGTTGAGGTGCAGTTCCTGGGTCTCCTCGCGCCCGTCGCTGCCGCTCTGCCACGGGTACAGCGCGCCCTTCCTGCCGATCGCGCGGGCCGCGGCGAGGGCCCGGTCCAGTCGCCGGTGGCGGTAGCGGATCAGTGCGCGGGAGACCTCGGGGAAGTGCAGGTTGAGGCCGGGCAGCACGAACAGTTCGTCCCAGAAGACGTGCCCGCGGTACGCCTCTCCGTGCAGTCCCCGGGCGGGCACCCCCACATCGAGGTCGGCGGTGTGCGGCGAGAGGGTCTGCAGGACGTGGAAGAGGTGCAGCCGCAGCACGTCTCCCGCCTCCCCGGGTACGTCGAGGGCGGCTCGCCGCCACAGCACGTCCCAGGCGGTGAGGTGGGTGTCGAGCAGATCGTCGAAGCCGGGTGCCGCGCCCACCCGGTCCACGGCTGCGCGCAGCGGGTCACTGATCGCCGGGTCGCGGGAGGTGTGCAGGGCGACGGTCTTGTCGACGGTGACGGTCCGGCCGGGCGTCAGGGTCAGGCCGACCCGCTGGACGGCGCGGGGGAACTCGTGGCGGGTCGCGATGGGCACCTCCGTGGTCAGCCGGGCCGCCAGGCCGATCCGGATGTCGGAGGTGCGGGTGCGGCAGCGCAGCCACACGGTGTCCGGGGCGGCGGTTCCGGTGTGCACATGGATGAGGTGATGGCCGTTCAGGTCGCGGTAGCGCGCCACGCCCGCGTTGACGACGCCGCCGTCGAGCGCGGCCTCGGCCTCCAGTTCGCCGGTGAACCCCTCGGCCGTGAACTCGGTGCGCAGGGCGGCGAGATGGGGGTCCGCCATGTGCACGAGTCGCTGCTGGCGCACCGACAGGGTGCGTCCCTCGCCGAGGTCGAACCGCGTCCGCCGCTCCAGCAGGCCCGACGACAGGTGAAGGACCTGACGGTGGTCGAGCACGGTCGCGGTGTCCGGGGTGAGCCAGTGCTGGCCGGCGAGGCGGAAACGCAGCGGCAGCCAGTTGGGGAGGTTGACCATGTCCTCGTTCTCGACCTCGCGTCCCGCGACCTGCGAGGTGAGCCGGTTGTAGCAGCCCGCCGCGTAGGTGCCGGGGTAGTGCACGTCGTCCGCGCCGCACTCGGGCAGCGCGCCCCGGGTGGCGAAGTAGCCGTTGCCCAGCGTGCACAGAGACTCGCGCAGGCGTTCGTGCGCGGGGTCGTAGCCCTCGTACGGCCAAGTCCAGCCCGTCACTGCGGCATTCCTCTCCCGAGCGGTTCTGCGGGGTCGCGTACGACGATGCCGGCGCCGCGCCGCATCAGTCTCGCCCCGCCGGCCGGTGCGGCGGCGCGGTCCACGCCGACCGCGAGGGCGGATCCACCGCGGTGGCCCGCCCCGGCACCCGGGGCGTGCTGCCGGACCGGACGGCCACGAGCACTCCTCTGGTCGGTGAGCGGGCGATCACATCCGCTGGGGCGCGATCGCGACCGGACAGTCGGCGTGGTGCAGCAGCGTGTGCGCCACCCGGCCGAGCTGGAGACCGAAGTACCCCTGTCGGCGCGGGGCCCCGATGACGACGAGGTCGGCGGCGGCCGAGCGCTTCAGCAGCACCGTCCGGGCCGGCCCTTCGACGGTGGCCCGGCGCACCCGGACCCCCGGATGGTCCGCCGCCGCGTCGTGGATCAGGGCGTCGAGCAGGGCGGACGCCCGCTGCTCGGGCCGGCACGCCGGTTCCCCGGGCGGCGGGTGACCGGTCGGCTCGTGCGAGGGGCGGCGCCAGGCCCGTACGACGTCGAGGACGCACCCGCGCGTCTGCGCCTCGCGGAAGGCGAACCGCACGGCCTCCCCCGTGGTGTCGGGCTCCCCGGCGCCGAGCATGATCCGCTCGTGGGCGCCGGACAGTCCCGCCTTGTCGCCGCGTACGACGATCACGGGGCAGGGAGCGCGGGCGGCCACGGCCAGGCCGACCGAGCCGAGCAGCAGCGTCGCCAGCCCGCCGCGGCCCCGGGATCCGGTGATCAGGGCGGAGGCGTTGCGGCCCTCGCTCAGCAGGGCGGACACCGCGTCCTCGGGCACCATGTCCGCGGAGACCTTCAGGTCCGGGTTGCGGCGCCGTGCGCGCTCCGCCGCGGAGGCGATGATGCGCTCCTCCACCACTTGCTCGGACGGGCCTTGCGGGCCGCCCGACGGGGCGATCCCTTCGTAGCGTTCCCACAGGGAGGCGTACACCAGCCGGAGCGGCAGACCGTGGCGGACCGCCTCGTCCACGGCCCAGTCGAGCGCCGCGAGGCTCGAGTCGGATCCGTCGACGCCCACGACCAGGGGCAGTTCCATCGTCGCCACCGCCTTTCCGCCCGGCTGCAGTCCACCTCTCACCGTCGCACGGCGGGACCCGGCGGCGGGAGGGGCGCTTCGGCCCCCGTCCGGGACGTTGGGCCCCTGCCTTCGCCCCGTGCCCGCCGCCCGCCGTGTCCGTCAGCAGCGGGCGGCGGGCCGGTGATCTGCCGTGATCGACCGTGACGACGGTGCCGGGCGGGACGGGCCGCGTCCGCGGCGGCGCAGCAGGCGGACGGCCAGCGCGTCGCACGCGGCGGTGAGGACGAACGTCACGCCCATGGCCGCGACGAGCAGGACGGCGAACCGCTGCCAGAACTCCGGTGTGAGACTCGTACCCATGCTGCTCGCTCCCCTCGGGATGGGCGGCTTCTCCTCATCCAGCCAACTCCCTTACATACGACGGCGCATGAGCCATCCGGCCCGGAGAAGGGTCGAAACCGGCCCTTGCGGCGCGGCCGCGACGGCGGGGAGGCGGGCATCGTGTCCACCGGGTTGGGCCGAACGGCCCTGGTGCTCCTGCTGCGGATGTGGTGTCCTTTAGATGACGGGAAGGACCCGAGAGAGACGCGGAGAAACGGCCGTCAGTGCCGCGCACCGCGCAATCAGGATTCGCGAGAAGCGGATAGGGTCCTTCCCGCCGTCATGTCCGGCCGTCGCCGCCCGTGTCCCGCGCCGCCGCGCCCCGGTGGCGGACGATCTCCTCCTCGACCCGCTCCGCCAGGACGTCGACCGCTCCCGCGACAGGCGCGGACAGTCCCCGGCCGAGCGTGGTGTCGGCCGCCTCGACGGCGTAGGAGACCAGCCGGCGGGGCAACCGGTCCAGTTCCCGCGCCGGCTCGACGGCCTCGCCGAGACCGTGCGGCCCCAGGCAGTCCGGCCGCCGCAGCGCGGCAGAGTCCAGTTCGAGCCGGTAGACGCGGCCGGGATGCCCGGGGCGGCCGTGGGCGGGCTCCAGCACGATGGCGAGTTCGGTGTCGTCCCAGAGCCGGATCACCCACCCGGGATCCTGGTCGCATTCGGCGAGCACCGTACCCGGCGGAAGCGGGCGGGCCGCCGCGCGCTCCCGCAGCCGGCAGAGCGCCTCCCAGCCGATCCCGTCGTCGTGCCGGAGCCGGTCTCCGACGGCGATGACCGCTATCCGGGTGGAGACAGCCATGGTTCCTCTCCCTCCGCTGCATGTCTTTCCGGCATGCGGGGTGGTGTGCGCCGCGCCAGGGGCCGGAGGACCCCGCCCCTGGTCCGGGGTGGGCCTCCTCGCCGCTCACGCACGGCCTCGTGGGCACATAGGGGCCGAACGACCCAGCGCCGGGACCGGGCGGCCCGTGGTGCCGTGCGGGGCCCGCGTCCAGGCTGATACCAGGCACCGACGGCACTCCGGTCCGGTTGTACGGGCCGCGGACGCCGCACCACCTGGTGCCCGGTCGGCACCGGCCTCCGAGGAGGCCGCGGCACGCACCACGAACTCGCCAGCCGGCTGCGGCGGCAGGAACGAAGGGAGACGGAGTGATGACCTCTGCCACGAGCATGGCCGCGGCCCTCCCGGCCGAGTACCGGGAACGGCTGATGCGGATCGCCCGCGAGGTGTCCTTCGACGCGGGGTCCCGTCTGTTCGAGGAGGGACGGCGTGCCGACAAGTTCTGGATCGTTCGCACCGGGACCGTGGCCCTGGACCTCCATGTGCCCGGCCGCCAGGCCGCCGTCATCGAGTCGCTGGGGCACGGGGAACTGGTCGGCTGGTCCTGGCTCTACTCGCCGTACGTGTGGCAGCTGGGCGCCGAGGCCATGAGCCCGGTGCGTGCCTACGAGTTCGACGCGGTGACCGTACGGGCGATGTGCGAGGAGGACCCCGAGTTCGGCCGTGCGATCGCCGTCTGGGTGGGCCGTGTGCTCGCCCACCGGCTGCACGCCGCACGCACCCGGCTGCTCGATCTGTACGCCCCGTACGGCAGCGGCGGCCGGTCCTGACCGGTCCGCCCCCGGCGCACCGGCCTGGGCGGGTCCCTGGATCTCACCGTCGCCCCCATCCGACATGTCGAGGAGGAGACCGTGCCCGCTACGCCGTACCTCGTGAGCGACGTCATGACGCACACCGTCATCGCCGTCGGCCGCGACGCCCCGTTCAAGGACATCGTCAGGCTCATGGAGCAGTGGAGGGTCAGCGCCCTTCCCGTGCTGGAGGGGGAGGGCCGCGTGATCGGCGTCGTCTCCGAGGCCGACCTGCTGCCCAAGGAGGAGTTCCGCGACAGCGACCCGGACCGGTTCACCCAGCTGCACCGCCTGTCCGACCTGGCCAGGGCGGGCGGGCTGTCCGCCGGGGAGCTGATGAGCTCGCCGGCCGTCACCGTGCACCCCGGCAGCACCCTCGCCCAGGCCGCCCGGATCATGGCCCAGCGGAAGGTCAAGCGGCTTCCGGTCGTCAACGACGAGGGCATGCTCGAGGGCGTCGTCAGCCGCGCGGACCTGCTCAAGGTCTTCCTGCGGCCCGACAAGGACATCGCCGACGAGATCCGGCGCGACATCGTCGACGTCCTGCTGCCGGTCCCGGTCGAGCCGGTCCACGTCATGGTCACCGAGGGCGTCGTCACGCTCACGGGGAAGATCCGCAACGCCGACCTGATCCCCATGACCATCCGCCTGGCGCGGGCCGTCGAGGGCGTGGTCGACGTGGACTGCCACATCTCCTCGGCCGACGCGTCGTGACCCGCGCCGGCCGGCTGCCGAACACCGCTGCGTGCGCGGCCCGAGGCTTCCTCGGGCCGCGCACAGACGTGAGGCGCGCCTCGTGATGCGGGGCGCGCCTCCGCTGAGCCCGGTCAGCCGATCGTCCGACGCCACCGAGGGCCGATCTGCTCCCACTCCCGGTCCCATGCCTGCAAGCGCCGCCGTTCGAGGCGTCCTCGCACCAGCCACCCGCCGGCCAGCACGCCGCCCGCGGCACCGAGCCCCGCCAGAGCACCCAGGAGCAACGCCTGCAGCCGTGCCTCCGCGGCGGTGGCCGGCCTGGGGACCAGCTCGCCCGTGCGGTCCGTCCACACCGTGGTCGTGCTGCCGGCCTTGCTGTCGGCCCCGACCTTCGCCAGACCCGTGCGGGCCGAGCCGTCGGCCGCGGTCCAGCGCACCTGCGCCCACACGGCACCGTCGGCGTAGGGCGTCGTCTGCGGACGCTTCGCCGCGTCCTCGGCCAGCACTGCCCGCACCGGGGAGCTCTGCGCGCGGCGCGCGTCGAGTCCGTCCTGCACCGCTCCCGCCGCGGCCTGTCCCGCGAACGCTCCGGCCAGAAGGACGAAGAACCAGGTGACGAGCACGATCCACGCCTCCACGCGATCGCTGCGACGCCGGAGGGAGTTGCGCCGCCACCGCCAGAGCCACCTGTTCCTCGCCGTCGTGCGCCGTGTCGTCGCCATCCGTCCGTCACCTTCCTCCGCTCGCTGCGGGCCCCGTGACACCCCCCTTGCTGCAAACGTCCCACGGCCCCCCTCCTCTCAGGAGGGGCCGACCGGGCACGCTGCCGGGACGTCCGGGCCCGCCTGCGGACCCGGGGTCACGTGATGGTCCCGGCTCCCCAGGGCCGCCGGGTGGCCTGCGGCAGATCGGGGTCGAGGGCGGGACGGCGTGGCAGCCCCACGAGGGCGCAGTCCACGTCCACGACGCCCTCGACACCCCGGACCAGGCGCGTGGTGATGGGCACGAGCGTGGTGTCGGGGATGCGGCCGGTGAGCTTGACGACGCCGTCGTGGACCTCCACCTGGATGGGCTCCCGCAGCTCGGGGAACAGCCGCGCGATGATCTCGTCCCGGACCTCCTCGGCGATGTCCTCGTCGTCCCGCATGAACACCGTGAGCAGGTCGGCGCGGCTCACGATGCCCACCAGCGCGCCCTCGTCGCCGACGACGGGCAGCCGCTTGACCCCGGCCCGGGCCATGATCCGGGCGGCCTGCGCCAGGGTGGCCGTCGCGCGCACGGTGACGGCCGGCGCGGTCATCAGGTCCTGCGCGGTCACGGCGTCGGCCTTGGCGAGGCCGGACAGCCCCTGGAGCCGGGGGGTCCGGCCCGGGTCTCGGTCGCGGAACTCCTCCTTGCGCAGCAGGTCGGCCTCGGAGACGACGCCCACGACCTTCTTCCGCTCGCCTTCCACCACGGGAAGGGCACTGACCTCCCACTGCCGGAGGGTCTTCACGATGTCCTTGAACGTCGCATCACGGCTGACCGCGACCACTCGGCCGGTCATGACATCGCTCACGAGGTGGGGGGTGCGTTGCATGGTGCCCTCCGGTGGTGCTGAAGCAGGGACCGTCCTACGACACCTCTCAGTCTCCGTCACGCCCCGGCCGGGGGCATGGGCCGAGTGGCCCCGTCCCGGGATCCCGCCGGGTTCCCGCTCAGGACTCGTAGGCATGACCTGGGTGCGTCCGGCCGCGTGCGGCGCGCACACCCCGGCGAGGTCCTGGCGGGTGCCGACGACGGAGCCGACGGCGGAGATGCCGCCGGGCACGGTCGCGAAGACCGGCACGGTGGTCGACGCGTTGCCGACGGACAGCGCGACCGAACCGGGGGTGGCGCACCGGGCGCCCGCCGGCCACACCGGGTTCCTGTCCTCCGCGTGGCCCTGCGGGTCCGGTTGCGGACGGGGCGCGGAGGCGGAGTCTGGTGGCGTCGGGATGCATCGGTCCGGGTCCGGCGGATACCCGCGTTCCAGGGCGGGGCGGCGCCCGGGGCCGTGGGCCGACCGGCCCAGCGGACGGGACGCCCGGCACCTCCCGCCCCGAGGGGACCCGTCCGACGCTGGAACGGCACCAAGCCCGTGCAGACGCCGTACCGAGCTGAGGAGCACAACGTCATGGTCCGTTACGTGTACGACTTCGCGGAGGGCGGCCGTGACATGGCCGACCTGCTCGGCGGCAAGGGTGCGAACCTCGCCGAGATGACCCGGCTGGGCCTGCCGGTGCCGCCCGGTTTCATCGTCACGACCGAGGCGTGCCGGGCCTTCCTGGCCACCGGCGCCGAGCCTGACGGGATGTCCCGGGAGGTCTCCCGGCACCTGTCGGCCGTGGAGGCCGGCGCCGGGCGGCTGCTGGGCCAGCCGGACGACCCGCTGCTGCTCTCCGTCCGCTCGGGGGCCCGGTTCTCCATGCCCGGCATGATGGAGACGGTCCTCGACATCGGCCTCAACGACGACTCCGTCCTGGGCCTGGCCAAGTCCTCGGGCAGCGAGCGGTTCGCCTGGGACTCGTACCGGCGGCTGGTCCAGATGTTCGGCAGCACGGTCATGGGCGTGGACTCCGCCTTGTTCGAGCGGGCCCTTGAACGACTGAAGGAGCTGCGCGGCGCCCCCGACGACCTGCACCTGGAGGCGGGCGACCTCGCGGAGCTGGTGGACGCCTACAAGATCCTGATCCGCGACGAGACGGGCGAGGACTTCCCCCAGTCCCCCGCCGAACAGCTCCGCCGGGCGATCCTCGCGGTCTTCCGGTCCTGGAACGGCGAACGCGCCCGTCTGTACCGGCGGCGTGAGCACATCCCCGACGACCTGGGCACCGCGGTCACCGTGCAGCGCATGGTGTTCGGCAACCTCGGGGCGGACTCCGGGAGCGGGGTCGCCTTCACCCGCGACCCGGCCACCGGACAGCCCGGCCCCTACGGCGACTACCTGTCCAACGCGCAGGGCGAGGACGTCGTCTCCGGCATCCGCAACACCGTGCCGCTGGCCGGCCTGGAACGACTGGTCCCGGACGCCTACCGGGAGCTGTGCGCCCACCTGCGGACGCTGGAGCAGCACTACCGGGACCTGTGCGACATCGAGTTCACCATCGAGCGCGGCAAGCTGTGGATGCTGCAGACCAGGGTCGGCAAGCGCACCGCCGAGGCCGCGTTCGCCATCGCCGCCGAGCTGGTCGACGAGGGGCTCATCGCCCCCGACGAGGGCGTGGCCCGGGTGAGCGGCGAGGGGCTGGCGCGGCTGATGTTCCCGCGCTTCGACGTCTCCGCGACGGGTGCGGCGCTCGCTCATGGCATCGCGGCGTCGCCGGGTGCCGCGTTCGGTGCCGTGGTCTTCGACTCGGCGGAGGCGGTGCGGCGCGCCGCGGCGGGCGAGAAGGTCGTCCTCGTTCGGCAGGAGACGACCCCCGACGACCTGCCCGGCATGGTCGCCGCCCAGGCGGTGCTGACCAGCCGCGGCGGCAAGACCAGCCATGCGGCCGTGGTCGCCCGCGGCATGGGCAAGGTGTGCGTCTGCGGCGCCGAGGAGCTGGCCGTGGACACCGAGGCCCGGCGCTTCACCACCCGCGACGGCACCGTCTTCGAGGAGGGAACGGTCCTCTCGGTGGACGGCTCCGCGGGCGCCGTGTACCCGGGGGCGGCTCCGCTGGTCGACTCCGCGGTCATGCGCTACCTGGAGACCGGCGAGCGGGACCCCGAGTCGGCCGGGGTGGTCGACGCGGTGGCCCGCGCGCTGCGCCAGGCGGACACCGTACGGCGGCTGGAGGTGCGGGCGAACGCGGACACCCCCGAGGACGCCGCGCGTGCGCGTCGCTTCGGCGCCCAGGGCATCGGGCTGTGCCGTACCGAGCACATGTTCCTCGGCGACCGCCGCAAGCTCGTCGAGGAGATGATCCTGGCCTCTGGGGACGCCGAGCGCGACCGTGCGCTGGAGGCGCTGCTGCCGCTGCAGCGGCGGGACTTCACCGGCATCCTGGAGGCGATGGACGGCCTGCCGGTCACCATCCGTCTCCTGGACCCGCCGCTGCACGAGTTCCTGCCGGACCGCACGGAACTCGCCGTCCGGATCGCGGCCGCCGAGGCCGCCGGCAACCCGCCGGACCCGCACGACACCGAACTCCTCGGCGCGGTGAACCGCATGCACGAGGAGAACCCCATGCTGGGGCTGCGCGGAGTGCGTCTCGGCCTGGTGGTGCCGGGCCTGGTCGCCATGCAGGTGCGGGCGGTGGCGGAGGCGGTCGTCGAACGCACGAGGGCCGGAGGATCGCCTCAAGCGGAGATCATGGTGCCGCTGGTCGGCGCCGTGGAGGAACTCCGGCTCGCCCGCGAGGAGGTGGAGCGGGTCCTGGCCGAGGTCTCCGAGGAGTCCGGGGTGCCCGTGCGGTGCCCGGTCGGCACCATGATCGAACTGCCGCGGGCCGCGCTGACGGCGGGCCGGATCGCCGAGGAGGCGGAGTTCTTCTCCTTCGGCACGAACGACCTGACCCAGACCACCTGGGGCTTCTCCCGCGACGACGTCGAGGCGGCGTTCTTCTCCGCCTACCTCGACAAGGGGGTCTTCGCCACCTCCCCGTTCGAGACGATCGACCGCACGGGCGTGGGCCGCCTGGTGGAGATCGCCGTCGCCGAGGGTCGTGCCGCCCGGCCCGGCCTGAAGATCGGCGTCTGCGGTGAACACGGCGGCGACCCCGACTCCGTCCACTTCTTCCACACCGCCGGGCTGGACTACGTCTCCTGCTCCCCCTTCCGCGTCCCGGTGGCCCGCCTGGAGGCCGGCCGCGCGGCACTGGAGGGGACCGACACCAGCGACAGCCGGTAGCGACAGCCGATGAGGAGAACGCGGTGGGGGGAGGGCCGCTGGCCCTCCCCCCACCCCCCTCACGGGTGCCTCACGGGTGCCGGAACGGACACGGCCGCCCGTCAGCCGTGCGGCACCACCGCGACCGGGGCCGCCGCGTGGTGCAGCACCGCATGGGTCACGGGGCCGATGTGCGGGCCGACCGGCGAGGGACGGCTCTTGCGGCCGACGACGACCAGTGACGCGTCGTGGGAGACGTCCGCCAGGTGCGACCCCGGTGTGCCGATCACGACCTGCTCGGTCGTCTCGACATCGGGGAACTTCTCGCGCCACGGACGCAGGCCGTCGGCCGGCTTGAGGCCGTGGACCACGCGGAGCGCGGCGTCGCGCAGGGACGCCGCGTCGAACGCGAACCGAAGGACCGCGTCGTCGGGGTCGTGCTGGTCGAGGCCGAGGACCACATCGCGGTACGGGCCCGCCGTGGCGGGCCCCACGGGAGCGGACAGGTGCTCGTCCGCCGCGTCGGTGCCGGCCCGTACGAGAACGACCGGCCGCTCGGCGCGGGCCACCACGGCCAGCGCCACGGATCCGAGCAGGGCTCCCGCCGCCCGGCCCGGGCCCCGTGACCCGAGCACCAGCAGCTCGGCCTCGCCGGCGGCGGCCAGCAAGGCCGCCGCGGGCTGTCCCGCCACCCGGTCGGCGATGACCCGCAGGCCGGGGTGACGGCTGGTCACCGAGGCCCGCACCTCGCGCAGCATGCTCGCGGACCGGTCGGCGTCCGGCGGCGGCACGGCCTCCCCTGCGAAGGGCACATAGCCGTAAGGTTGCTGGTCACCGGCGTGCACGAGGCGCAGGGTGGCCGATCGGCGCAGCGCCTCGCGGGCAGCCCAGTCGACTGCGGCAAGGCTCTCGGGCGAGCCGTCCAGGCCGACGGTGACGGTAGGGGTCATGGCGGGCCTCCTTCGGTGTCACCTCCACCCTGGTGGAGGTGCCGCGCGCGTCAGGAGGGCCCACAGGCCCCTGTGTGCCGCCGACCGGCCCTCGGCGGCGGCCTCACCGGGCCCGGCGGGCGGCCCCGGTGAGGGCGCGTCACGCGCCGGGGTGCCGCCGGGTACGGGTGCGCCGGTCCCCTCGGCCGGGTCCGGGACGGCAGGACGACAGGTCGATCCCGTACAGGCTGCGTCCGGCCACCAGGTCGCGCCCCGTCACCAGCTCCGGCTCGATGCGCACGAAGACCTCATGCGGCCACGGCACCCAGGAGCGCGGTCCCGTCCGGGCCAGCCGCTCGTGTTCGGCGGGGTCGGTGACCACCGCCGCCTGCCCGGTGACGACGACGCTCCAGCCGGACTGCGCGGCCGCGTCGATCTCGTCCGCCTCGAAGGCGACCACCGCTCCGTCGACCGCGCGGACCAGCTCCGAGGTCGCCGAGGTACGGAACACCACCGCGCCGTCGCCGTCCACACAGAAGTTGAGCGGCAGGACCGCGGGCAGGGCATGACGTGTGTGGACGATACGACCGACGGGAGCCTTGGCCAGCAGGCGCAGGCACTCATCGCGTTCGAGTTCGCGGAAACCGTCGTTCGGGTACATCAGTCAGTCCGTCTTCCGTCAGTCCGTTGTGCGCCTGGCACGGCGGCGCTGCCGTACGGAGCGAGGTCGTGTCACAACACCGTGATGCGACGCCCGGTGATGCTGAGGGGCTCGATGCGGATCCACATGTGGCGTTCCGGGTCCGCCCAGGGCTTGCTGTACGCCTGCTCCTCCAGCCGCTGCACGGATTCGGCGTCGGTCACGGTGCGGGCGTGTCCGCGGACCAGGACGCTCCAGCCCTGGCTGAACGCCTCGTCGATGCGGTCGACCTCGAACGCCACCTGCGCGCCGGACGCCTGTGCCGGCACGGTGTCGGGGGCGGTCCTGAAAACGACCGAGTCCCCGACGATGCCGTAGTTCACGGGAACGATCAGGGGCCCCGAGACGGTGGGCACCGCCACCCGTCCCACGCCGTGCGTGGCGAGCAGGTCCCGGCACTCCTGCGGAGTCAGTTCGGTGAACTGCGGGTGCCGCCCGGCCTGTCCCATGCCGGGCGGCAGATCGACGTCACCACCGGTGAGTTCGAGCACCGTGGTCTCCAGCGCGCCGGCGAGCCTGAGGAGGGTGGCCACACCCGGTGCGGCGGTGGGCTGCTCCTCCAGGTACTGCAGATAGCTGGGGGCCATGCCCGCCCGCGCGGCCGTTTCCTCCCGGGACAGGCCGAGTTCCTCGCGCCGGACGGCGACGCGGCGCCCGAGATTGCCCGTGGGGCGGCCCAACTCGTGCGGTGCGTGTGCGGCCATGGCCCGTCACTTCCTCTCGTCACGCCGCCCGGACGGCGACGACTTCGTGCTGCTCCCCGCCGAGCACCACCTTGAGCGCACCGGTGTCGGCGGCGCGAGCGAAGACGTCGTACGCCTCCTCCATCTGGTCCAGCGGGAAGCTGTGCGTGACCAGCGACGAGGTGGGCAGCCGTCCGGCGGCCGCCATCCGCAGCAGCGTGGGCGTGGAGTAGGTGTCCACCAGGCCGGTGGTGATGGTGAGGTTCTTGATCCACAGGTCCTCGAGGTGCAGGGTCACGGGCTTGCCGTGGACACCGATGTTGGCGACGTGCCCGCCGGGCCGGACCATGCGGGTGCACATCTCGAAGCTCTCCGGCGCTCCGACGGCCTCCATGACCACGTCGGCGCCCAGCCCGTCGGTCAGGTCGGCGATCAGCTGCTCGGGGGTTTCACGGGCGTCGGCCAGGACGTCCGCGCCGAGCTGCTTGGCGGCGTCCAGGCGGGCGGGCATGAGGTCCACGGCGATGATGCGCTCGGGCGCGAACAGGCGGGCCGTGGCGATCGCCGCGAGCCCGATGGGGCCGGCGCCGACGACGGCGACGGTGTCCCCCGGCCGTACGTGCCCGTTGAGCACGCCCACTTCGTAGGCGGTGGGGAAGATGTCCGCGAGCAGGACGGCGTCCTTGCTGTCCAGTGCTCCGGGCAGCGCGTGGACGGACAGGTCGGCGTAGGGCACACGGACGTACTCGGCGTGGGTGCCGTCGATCAGATGGCCGAGGATCCAGCCGCCGCCACCACGGCACTGGCCGTACGTGCGCTCCCAGCAGTAGCCGCAGCGGCCGCAGGCGGTGATGCAGGAGACCAGGACGCGGTCGCCCGGCTGTGTGGTGTGCACGTCGCTGCCGATCTCGACGACCTCGCCGACCGCCTCGTGCCCCAGCACCGTGCCGGGGCGCACCTCGGGCACGTCGCCCTTGAGGATGTGCAGGTCGGTCCCGCAGATGCTCACGGTGTCGACGCGCACGATCGCGTCGGTCGGTTCCTTGATGGCGGGGTCCGGAACGTCCTCCCAGGCGGACTGTCCGGGGCCATGGAAGACGAAGCCCTTCATGACGATCCTTCCTTCCTCTCCCCGGGTCTCCGGCTCCGGTGCGTGCCGGAAGCCGGTGCGGCGGGGCGTCCGAAACGATGCCGGGATTGCCCTGCACGTCCAGCTTGTCCAACCCCCCTGGGCTTGGCTTGGGCCGGTCGGCCCTCATCGCGGCGCCGGACGGGGCCGTCCGGGGCGCGGGGCCGCGGCGGACGGGCACCGGCACCGAACGGCGGGGCGGCGGGGACCGAACGGCCCTTCCGGGCGACCCGCCGTTCCCGCTTTCCTCACACCATGCCGGAAACCCTCCTGTCCCCGCCCAGCCGCACGGGCCGCGCCGTCCGCGCGACGGCCGTCGCGGAACTGCGCGGTGAGATCGACATCCTCACGGCGCCGCCGCTGAAGGCGCGCCTGGACGCCCTGACCGCCGGTCCGCACCCCGATGTGGTGCTCGACCTGCGGCCGGTGACTTTCATCGACTGCACCGGCCTCGGTCTGCTGTGCCGGGCCCGCAACCGGGTCATGGCGCGGGGCGGTCGGCTGCGGCTCGTCAGTGACAGCGCCTCCTTCCTGCGGCTCCTGCGCGGGACCGGTCTGGCCGGTGCGTTCGAGCTCTGCTCCGGGCTGCCCGGCGGCCTCGTCGCCAGGCCGCAGACGTGCCTCGCCGCCGTGGCGGGCTGATCCGCCGCCGGAGCCGCACCGCCGCAGGGCCCTTCGTCCCTCCCGAGAGCCGACCGGCCCACTGCGGGTGCACGGGCGCCGACGGACGATGAAGGTGCACGGAACTGACCTCCGCAGGAGAGCGTCAGGAAGAGGACGGCGCGCGTCCCGCCGGCCGCGGCGCACTGCGGCCGGCGGGCAGGACGCCGGGAAAGCGGGGCGTTCGGTGAAGGAGACGTTGTCCCTCGGGCGGATCGCCGGCATACGCGTCGGCCTGAACTGGAGTGTGCTGGTCATCGTCGCGCTGGTGGCCGTCGTCCTGGCCGACGGCCGGTTGCCCACGGTCCATCCCGGCCACTCGGCCTGGGTGTACTGGGCACTGGCGCTGCTGACGGCGGTGGTCTTCCTCGCCTCGCTGCTCGCCCACGAGCTCGCGCACGCCGTCGTCGCCCGCCGCAACGGCGTCGAGGTCGACGGCATCACTCTGTGGATGCTGGGCGGTGCCGCCCGCCTGCACACCGAGGCGCCGACACCCGGGGCGGAACTGCGCATCGCCGCAGTGGGGCCGCTGACCAGCGCCGTGGCGGGCGGGCTGTTCGCCGGCCTCGCCGTGTGGCTGGACGCCCTGCATGTTTCGGGGCTCCTGGTCGAGTCCGTCGCCTGGCTCGCCGCCATCAACATCGTGCTGGCCGTCTTCAACGCCCTGCCCGCCGCGCCGCTGGACGGCGGACGGCTGCTGCGCGCCTTCCTGTGGTACCGCACCGGCGACCGGCTGCGCGCGACCCGGGGCGCCTCGGCCGCGGGACGGGCCCTGGGCTGGTTCATGGTGGTCACAGGGTTCGCGGCCGTGCTCTTCGCCGGCAACCTCTCGGGGATGTGGGCCGCCCTGATCGGCTGGTTCCTCATCGTCACGGCGACCGCCGAGGCCCGCCAGGCGGAACTGCGAGGGGTCCTCAAAGGCGTCCCGGTCAGCCGTGTCATGACCCCCGACCCGGTCACCGTCCCCGAGACGATGACCGCCGGCCGGTTCCTGGGCCAGGCGCCCTTCGACCGCTACCGCCACTCCGCGTTCCCGGTCGTGACGCCCGACGGGGGCGTGGCGGGGCTGGTCACCCTCGGCATCGTCAACCAGGTGCCCGCGGAAGCCCGTTCGAGCACGACGATGGGCGACGTGATGCGCCCGCTGCCGGAGGTCGAGACGACCGCCCCCGGTGACATGGTGGTGGATCTGGTCCCCCGCCTCCAGGAGAGCAGGGAGCGCCGGGCCCTCGTCCTCGACGGAGGCCGCCTGGTCGGCATCGTGACGCTCGCCGACATCAGCCGCGTGGTGACGTGGCTGACCGCCGCCACGCGCCCGCGGAGCTGAGCACCGACGACTCCGGCCACGAGCCGCCGATCCCGCGGCCGGGGCCGTTCGGCCCCTGCGCGCGGCGGGTCGCGGACGCCAGGGTGGGGGCCGGGGAGGAACGGGGCCCTCCCCGGTAGCCGGGAAGGCGGATCGCCGTGAACCACGTGGTCGTTGCCTGTGTCGACCGGCCGGAGGGCGAAGGCGGGGCGGTGTCCGACCGGACCGCCGGGCTGCCCTTCGGGGTTGCCGACTGCTTGGCGGGGAGCGTGCACAAGGGCGATTTAGCCCGATCGTGTGATCGTCGGCTTCCTGGCCTGCGGCGTCCTGGGCCGTTCGGGCTTACGGTGGCGATCTGGGACGCCGGGCAGGGTGCCAGCGTGCGGGGCCCCGCTCCACCGGAGTGATGGTTCGGGGCCTCCCCGTCGCCTCTGGCTCTGCCCACATGGCCAGGTCGTGGGGGAACCGGCCTCCCGGGATCGGACCACGGACAGGATCCGTGTCGCTGCCCCGGGGCCGAGTACGCCGGAGACCTGGGGGTACCTCCCACGCCCTCCAGGCGGTGGGGGAGCGCCCAAGACCGTTCGGGGCGTGCGGCTGAGCGGACTCATTCCTGCTCAGTCCACAGGATCGGTACCGGAGGAGGACCGTGCCACCTGGGAGGACCACGAGGTGTAACTGCCGGCCGACGTGATGCGGCCGTGGCGTGAGAAGTACCCGCAGGTGCGGGTGCGGGTGCGCGAGGGCGTCCTCCTGTTCAGCCCGGCACAGGCGCTGGTCCACAACTCCGCCGCCGGCGCGCTGGTCGTGGCCGGGCGGCGGTCGGGCGGGGTGCCGGGGGCCGTCGTACGGGAGCTGCTGGAGAAGGCCGAGGCCCCGTCGCGGTGGTGCCGTCGTAGCGGGCCGCGCACCCGGGCGGGGCCCCGGTGCGGCGCACGGAATCCCGGTGCCCGCCGTGCGGGGCACCGGGATTCCGTGCGCTCGTCAGCCGGTCCCTTCCCTCCGGCTGACGAGTTCCCCGGCGATCCGCACCGCCCACTCGTGGATCCGGGGGAAGTCACGGAAGTCCCCGGCCATCCCGGAGTTCAGCATCATCCGGGCCACACGGCCCGTCGCGCCCTCTTCGAGGCACCCCCCGAAGGTCCTGTGCTCCCGGGTGTCCAGCCGCGCCATGGCCCGCCGCACCCCCGGCACGGGCGGGATGTCCCGCTCCGAGGCCGAGGAGTCGAGCGGCCCGCTGCTGAAGAACCACAGCGGGCGCCGCGCGAGGTCCCCGCGGTGGCGGTGGACGAACCGCCGGGCGTCCCGGTGCCAGCGCCCCTTGTACAGAGCGCCCCCGACCACCACCGCGCCGTACGGCGCCACGCTCGCCACGGAGGCGGCGGGCAGAGCCTCGGCGGTGATCCCGCCCCTGCGGAGGGCGTCGGCGACGGCCTCGGCTATCCGGGCCGTGGATCCGTTCGTCGTTCCGTAGGCGACCAGCACCGTGTCGGGCATGGCGGTCCGTCCCCCTCTCACAGCCTGCGCAGCCAGTCGTCGGCCACTCCGTGCAGGCGCGGTTCGTCGGGGTGCAGCCGGGAGTCGTCCAGCCGGTAGGTGAGCTGGTCGACCACGGCGACCACGCCGTCGATCTGCTTCGTCATGGAGACGGCGATCTCCGCGTCGCTCTTGCGCTCCATGTGCCCGGTGAGGGTGACCACACCCTCCGTCACGGAGACGTCGACGGCCCGCGGTGCCAGCCACAGCGTGCGCACCAGGACTTCCCCGGTCACCTCCTCGCGGATGTCCGCGTCCGGCCGCAGAAAGACCTGGAGCAGGTCGCGGCGGGTGACGATGCCGACGAGGCGGTCCTCCTCGTCCAGCACCGGCAGGCGCTCCACGCGTCGCTGCGCCATGGTCCGGGCGGCCTCGGCGATGGTCTCCTCGGCGTGCACGGTGACGGGGGGCTCGGTCATCAGCTGGCCGGCGGTGCGGGCCCCGGCCTTCGCGGCCTGCTTCCGGGCCCTGGGCGTCAGCCCGCGCAGGCGAAAGCCGCCCTTGGGCCCGTAGGGGTCGGGTGCCTCCGCCTGACGGGCCATGAGGTCGGTCTCGGAGATCACGCCGATGACCTTCTCGTCCTCGTCCACGACGGGCAGTCCGCTGATCCGGTTGTCGGCCAGCAGATGTGCAACCTCCTTGAACGGGGTGCCGTACCGGGCACGGACGACGTCCGTGGTCATCACGGAGCCGACCTTGTTGTGCTTCATCACTGTTCCCTCCTCAGCGGAGTCGGCGCAGATGGGGATCCTGGGGGCGGCGCGGCAGCAGGCGTACGCGTGCGTCGAGCACGGTCACCGCGCCCGGTGCCGCGAGAACGGGGTTGAAGTCGACCTCGGCGAGCTGCGGCAGATCGCTCGCCATGCGGGACAGGCGCAGCAGCAGCTGCTGAAGGTCCTCGAGTTCGACGGGCGCGGCGCCGTGGGCGCCGAACAGCAGCGGGGCGCAGCGCGGGCCCGTGATCAGGTCGTGGACGTCGTTGTCGGTCAGCGGGGCGAGCCGGGCCGCGTGGTCGGCGAGCACCTCGGTGGCGGTGCCGCCGAGTCCGAACAGCACGAGCGGGCCGAAGACCTCGTCCTGGACCACGCCGGCGAACAGCTCGGTGCCGCGTGCGGCGAGCGGCTGCACGACCACGCCGTCCATCAGGCCGGCGAACCGCGTCCTCAGGTCCTGGAAGGCGGCGCGCACCTGGGCGTCGCCCCGCAGGTCGAGATGGACCGCGCCCTGCTCGGTCTTGTGCACCAGGCCCGGCCAGTGGGCCTTCATGACGACCCGGCCGTCGGGGCCGCGCAGCCGCTCGGCCGCGCCGACGGCGTCGTCCTCGGTCTCGGCCCAGGCCCAGGGGAGCTGCGGTATGCCGTAGCAGGCCAGGAGGTCGGCGCAGGTGCGGGGGTCGAGCCAGCCGCCGTCGGGGTGTGCGGCGAGATAGGCGTCGGCGACCTCCAGGGCGCGCTCCGTCTCGATCCCCCGGAGGGCGGGGACGGTGCCGACGGGCCGGGCGAGCCAGGACGCGCGGCGGGCCGCGTGGGCCAACGCGCGCGCCGCCGCCTGGGGTTCGGCGTACGAGGGCAGGGTGCCGCCGCCCGTGACGGGCAGCAGCTTCACCGGCAGGTCCTGTTCGAGGCGTACCGCGACGAGCGTGCGGGCCCGGTGTGCGGGGCCGCCGGTGACGGCCCGGACCAGGACGTCCCCGGTCGCGGCGGCGACCGCCGTCGGAACGAGGGCCACCAGGACGGCGTCGATGCCCGGGTACCGCATCAGCCGGTCCACGCACGCCCTCAGCTGCTCCTCCGTGACGGCGGCGCCGGCGTCGACCGGGTTGCCCGCGCAGGCCCCGTCGGGCAGCAGGGCGAGCAGGTCGTCCTTCACCTCGGACGTGAACGGGGGCAGGTCGAGTCCCGCCTCGGCGCAGGCGTCGGCCGCCAGGACACCGGCGCCGCCCGCGTTGGTGACGATCGCCACGCGCGGGCCCGCCGGGAGCGGCTGGGAGCGCATCAGGGCCGCGGTCGCGAGGAGTTCGGCGATCGAGCGGGTGGCGGTGACCCCGGCCTGGGTGAACAGCGCCTGCCGGGTCACGGTGAGGGTCGCGGCCGCCGCGGTGTGCGACGCGGCGGCGCGGCGGCCCGCCTCGGTGCGGCCCGCGTCCACGGTCAGCAGGGGCATACGCCGGGTCACTCGGCGCGCGGTGCGGGAGAACGCCCGCGGGTTGCCGAAGGACTCCAGGTGCAGCAGGGCGAGATCGGTGCGCCCGTCGCTCTCCCACCACTGGAGCATGTCGTTGCCGCTGACGTCGTACTTGTCCCCGAGGGACACGAATGACGAGACTCCGATGCCGAGCCGGGACAGTCCGTCGAGCAGGGCGATGCCCACGCCGCCGGACTGCACGGCGACGCCCGCGGTCCCGGGGCGCGGGTGGCCGGCGGCGAACGTGGCGTCCAGCCGCAGCGCCGGGTCGGTGTTGGAGATGCCGAGGCAGTTGGGCCCCACCAGCCGCATGCCGTAGGTGCGGCACGCCGTCATCAGCGCCTCTGCCTGGGCGCTGTCGAGGCCGGCCGTGACGACGAGCAGTGCCCGCACGCCCGCCTTGCCGCACTCCTCGGCGGTGGCGGGGACCGCCGCGGCGGGCACGGCGACGACCACGAGGTCGGGGGTCTTGGGCAGGGCGCTGACGGAGGGGTGGCAGGGGACGCCGAGGACCGAGGAGACGCTGGGGTTCACGGCGAAGAGGCGGCGGGTGAAGCCGCCCGCGTGCAGGTGGTGCAGGATGGCCCGCCCCACCGATCCGGGCTTTCGTCCCGCGCCGACGACGGCGACCACCTCCGGCCTCAGCAGCGGCTCCAGGCTGGCCACGTCGGCGGCCCGGCCGCGCTCCTCCACGGCGGACAGATAGGCGTCGTTCTCGTCGAGTGCGAAGGTCCAGCGGACTTCGGGGCCCTCGAAACGGCGCACCATCCGCAGGCCCAGGTCGGTGAAGAGCCGCAGCACCTCGCGGTTCTCGCTGAGCGCGTCGGCCTGGAAGGTGGTGATGCCCGCCGCGCGGGCGGCCGCGATCAGATGCTCGACGAGCAGGGTGCCGACGCCGCGGTGGTGCAGCCCGTCGGCGACCGCGATGGAGATCTCGGCGCCGTCCGGCTCGCCGCCCGTGTCGTACTCGGCGAGGCCGATCACCCGGCCGTGGCGCTCGGCCAGCAGCGCGCCGTAGCCGGCGTGCGGGGGGTTGCACGCCCGTTCGGCGGCCAGGGCACCGGAGCGCCGGTTCACCGCGAAGAACCGCATCCGGAGGTTCTCCGGGGACATCTCCTCGTAGAACCGCTGCAACTGCTCGTGGTCGCCCGGCGCCACGGGGCGGATGCACACCGTGGTGCCGTCCGCGAGCAGGGCGTGGACCGTGGGGCGGTTGAGCACGTCGTGCGCCATCGCGGTTCTCCTCCCAACCTGTACATGTCGAGCATCCAGCGGACCGCGCACTGATCCCATGGGCTGTCCGGGGCGGGTGGGGGGCCGGTCGGCCCTAAAGCCGCCGGTCGTCCGGCATGCCCCGCCGCACACCGCCGAGCGGGCGGACGCGGACCCGGAGCGGTCACACGGGCGGCCTCCGGCGGACAGGTTCGACCGTTGTAGGCCACTAAGCGACATACGCCCGCGGAGCTGTTCGGTTTGCGCTGAGATGGCCGACTCATGGTGAGCCTGGGGACGGGTAGGGAAATGAGCGACTTGGCCGAAGCGTCCGTGTCCCGCCCCACCGACGTGGTGGGGCAGGAGACGTGCCGGTGCGGTGCGCACCACCGGGCGGGCGGCCCGGCGGCCGCCGAGGAGAGGTTCCGCGGGCTGCTGGAGGCCGCGCCGGACGCCATGGTGATCGTCGACGACACCGGGACCATCCGGCTCGTCAACGCCCAGACCGAGGCGCTCTTCGGCTACCACCGCGACGAGCTCCTCGGCCGGCCCGTCGAACTCCTCGTCCCCGGCCGCTTCCGCAGCCACCACACCGCGCACCGCGGCGCCTACGCCCACAACCGTCAGGTCCGCCCCATGGGCGCCGGGCTGGATCTGTACGGGCTGCGCAAGGACGGCACCGAGTTCCCCGTCGAGATCAGCCTCAGCCCCCTGGAGACCGCCGACGGCCTCCTGGTCTCCGCCGCCGTGCGCGACGTCAGCGAACGCAAGGCCGCCGAGGCGAGGATCAACGAGCTCGCCGCGCTGGTCGAGTCCTCGCAGGACGC
Source organism: Streptomyces caeni (assembly GCF_042678285.1). Lineage (NCBI taxonomy): Bacteria > Bacillati > Actinomycetota > Actinomycetes > Kitasatosporales > Streptomycetaceae > Streptomyces > Streptomyces caeni. Next base: position 46,072 of record NZ_JBHUDX010000031.1, on the reverse strand, counting down.
CATCCTCGCCAAGACCCTCGACGGACGCATCACCTACTGGAACGCGGCCGCCCAGCGGTTGTACGGGTACACCGCGGCCGAGATCCTGGGACGGCACATGTCGGTGCTGGCGCCGCCGGAGCGGCAGGACGAGATCGTCACGCTGCTGGAGCGGCTGCGCCGGGGCGAGAAGGTCGAGCACTTCGAGACGCTGCGGGTCACCCGCTCCGGTGGTCTGCTCGACGTCGACGTCACCCTGTGGCCCACCCGTGCCCCGGACGGCGCGGTCCAGGGGGCGTGCGCGATCGTGCGCGACATCGGCGACCGCAAGCGCGCCGAGGCGGAGCTGACGGAGCTGTACGAGCAGCAGCGGCACATCGCCCTCACCCTGCAGCGCAGTCTCATGGGCACCCCGCCCGCCATCCCCGGCCTGCCCACCGCCAGCCGCTACCGGCCGGCGACCCAGGGCGCCGGCGTCGGCGGCGACTGGTTCGACCTGATTCCGCTCGGCGCGGGCCGGGTCGGGGTGCTGATCGGCGATGTGATGGGCCGCGGGCTGGAGGCCGCGGCCGTCATGGGCCAGCTCCGGTCCGCCGCGCACGCGCTGGCCAAGACCGGGCTGCAGCCCCGCCAGTTGATGCAGGCCCTGGACAGCGTCGTCGCCGACCTCGACGCCCCCGACCAGCTGGTCACCTGCTGCTACCTGGTGATCGCCGCGGACACGGGAGAGGTGACCATCTGCTCCGCCGGGCATCTGCCGGTCCTCGTCGCCGTCCCGGGTGAGGAGGCGCGCACACTGCCCGCCCCGGTGAACGCGCCCCTCGGTGTCGGGGGCGTGCTGCACGAGCAGTGCTGCACCACGATCCCGCGGGGCGCGACCCTCGTGCTCTACACGGACGGTCTGATCGAGACGCCGGGCACCGACATCGAGGACCAGCTCGCCCGGCTCGTCGCGACGCTGGGCAGGCTGGCCACCGCGGCCCCCGATCTGGAGGCCGCCGCCGACCACGTCCTGGCCGCCATGCTGCCCGACGCGGACGGCCACGACGACGTCACCCTCCTGCTGACGCGGTTGCCCGCGGCCCCGCTGGCCTCGGCCACCACGGACCTGCCCTCCGCGCCGGAGTCGGTGCCGACGGGTCGCGCCTTCCTCGACCGGACGCTCGCGACGTGGGGCTGCGCGAAGACGGCGGACGACGCGCGGCTGCTGCTCTCCGAGGTGCTCACCAACGCCGTGCGGCACGCCCAGGGCCCGATCGGGATGCATGTGTGCCGCACGGACACCGACCTCACCGTCGAGGTCAGCGACCGCAGCCCCCACCTGCCCCGGCCGCGCCTCGCGGCCGAGGACGACGAGTCCGGCCGCGGACTGTTCCTGGTGCGTGCCCTCGCGGCCGACTGGGGGGTGCGGCCCACCGACGACGGGAAGACGACGTGGTTCAGCCTCAAGCTGTAGCGGTTCCCCACGAACGGCCCCGGCCGGCCGGCGGGCCGGCGGTGCGGAGCGCGCCCGTCAGGCCCAGGTCCATTCCGCGACCTCGGGCATGTCCGTGCCGTGCTCGCGGATCCAGGCGTGGTGGCGGGTGCGGGCGTCGGCCATGTGCTGGCGTACGGCGGCGGCGCGGACCGCCAGTCCGGGCACGCGGTCGATGACGTCCATGACCAGGCGGTAGCGGTCCAGGTCGTTGCGCACCACCATGTCGAACGGCGTGGTCGTGGTGCCGGCCTCCTTGTAGCCGCGCACGTGCAGGTTCTTGTGGCCGGTGCGACGGTAGGCGAGGCGGTGGATCAGCCACGGGTAGCCGTGGTACGCGAAGATCACCGGCTTGTCGGTGGTGAAGAGGCCGTCGTACTCGAAGTCGGTCATGCCGTGCGGGTGCTCCTCCTTGGGCAGCAGCCGCGTCATGTCGACGACGTTGACCACCCGGACCGCGAGCTGCGGCAGGTGCCGGCGCAGCAGTTGCGCGGCGGCCAGCACCTCCTGCGTCGGCACGTCACCGGCGCAGGCGAGGACCACGTCCGGCTCGCCGCCGTTCTCGGTTCCGGCCCACTCCCAGATCCCGGCGCCGCGCGCGCAGTGCACACGGGCCTGGTCCATGGACAGCCAGTCGAAGCAGGGCTGCTTGCCCGCCACGATCACGTTGACGTAGTCCCGGCTGCGCAGGGCGTGGTCCGCCACGGACAGCAGCGTGTTGGCGTCCGGCGGCATATAGACGCGGACGACCTCGGGGCTCTTGTTGAGGACGTGGTCGACGAAGCCGGGGTCCTGGTGGGAGAAGCCGTTGTGGTCCTGGCGCCATACGTGCGAGGTGAGCAGGTAGTTGAGGGAGGCGATGGGGGCGCGCCAGGGCAGCCGCCGGGACGTCCTGAGCCACTTGATGTGCTGGTTGACCATCGAGTCGACGATGTGCACGAACGCCTCGTAGCAGGAGAACAGTCCGTGCCGGCCGGTCAGGAGGTAGCCCTCCAGCCAGCCCTGGCAGAGGTGTTCGGAGAGGATCTCCACCACCCGGCCGTGCCGGTCGAGGTGTTCGTCCACCGGCAGCCTCTCGGCCTGCCACGCCTTGCCGCTGGCGTCGAACACCGCCTGCAGCCGGTTCGAGGCGGTCTCGTCCGGGCCGACCAGGCGGAAGTCCCGCCGGTCGGCGGTGTCCTTCATGATCTGTTCGAGCAGGCCGCCGAGGATCCGGGTGGGTTCGTGGAGGGTGGCGCCCGGCTTGTCGACGGGCACCGCGAACGCGTCCAGGGACGGGATCGGCAGATCGCGGACGAGCAGCCCGCCGTTGGCGTACGGGGTGGCGCCCAGCCGCCGGTCGCCGTCGGGTACGCAGGCCAGCACGTCGGCGCTCGGGCGGCCGTCGGTGCCGAACAGCTCCTCGGGCCGGTACGACGTGAGCCATTCCTCCAACTGCCTCAGGTGCGCGGGGTTTTCACGCACGCCGGCCAGCGGGACCTGGTGGGCGCGCCAGGTGCCCTCGACCGGTTCGCCGTCGACCTCGGCCGGCCCGGTCCAGCCCTTGGGGGTGCGCAGCACGATCACCGGCCAGTGCGGCCGCTGTGTGACGCCCTCCTGGCGCGCCGTGCGCTGCATCAGGGCGATGCGGTCCAGCGCGTCGTCGAACGCCTCGGCCAGGGCGCGGTGCACCGTCATCGGGTCGTCGCCGGTGACATGGATCGGCTCGTGGCCGTACCCCCGCAGCAGCGCGTCGAGTTCGGGCTCCGGGAGACGGGACAGCACGGTCGGGTTGGCGATCTTGTAGCCGTTGAGGTGGAGGATCGGCAGCACCGCACCGTCGTGGACCGGGTCGAGGAACTTGTTGGAGTGCCAGGAGGCGGCCAGGGGACCGGTCTCCGCCTCGCCGTCCCCGATCACGCAGGCGACCAGCAGGTCGGGGTTGTCGAAGGCGGCTCCGTAGGCGTGGGCGAGCGAGTAACCGAGTTCGCCCCCCTCGTGGATCGAGCCGGGCACCTCGGGCGCGACATGGCTGGGTACGCCGCCGGGGAACGAGAACTGCCTGAACAGCTTCTCCATACCCGCCGCGTCCCGCGTCACGTCCGGATAGGTCTCGCCGTAGCTGCCCTCCAGCCAGGAGTTGGCGAGCACGGACGGACCGCCGTGGCCCGGTCCCCAGATGCACAGCGCGTCGAGGCCGCGCGCCTTGATGACGCGGTTGAGGTGGGTGTACACGAGGTTGAGCCCGGGCGAGGTCCCCCAGTGGCCCAGCAGCCGCGGCTTGATGTGCTCGGGCCTGAGGGGCTCGGTCAGCAGCGGGTTGGCCATCAGATAGATCTGGCCCGCCGACAGGTAGTTGGCTGCCCGCCAGTGGGCGTCCAGCGTGCGCAGTTCCTCGTCGCTCGGTGCGGTGCTGTGCCGGTGTTCGGGGGCCTTGGGCATCGGTGACTCCACTGGTCGTCGACGGTGGTCATCGGTGGCGGAGCGCGGCGGGCACGCCGCGCGGGAGATACAGGCGCCCCCGTCATTCTCGCTGAGGGACGACGGCAACGGGGCACGCCGCGTGGTGCAGCACTCCATGGGCGACCCGGCCCAGCTGGAGCCCGACGTGCCCGGGGCGGCGCCGTGCGCCCACGACCAGCAGGTCCGCGTCGGCGGAGGCGTCCAGCAAGATCGTGCGGGCCGGACCCTCGACCGTACGGCGGTGCAGGTCCACGTCCGGCGGGACGTCCCGCAGCGCCGCGTCCAGTGTCTGCACCGCCCGCTGTTCGTGCAGGCGGGCGGGTTCACCCGCAAGCTGCGGATGGTCGCTGGTCTCGTGGGCGGGGCACCGCCAGGCTCGTACGGCCTCCAGGGACGCGTGGCGCCTGTGCGCCTCCTCGGCGGCGAACCGTACGGCGGCCGAGTCCCCCGGGTGCTCGCCCACGCCGACCACGATGCGGCCCCGGGGCCCGGCCGGGGCCGGGCCGTCGTGGCCGCCGCGCACCACGATCACGGGGCAGTCCGCGTGGGCGGCGGCCGTGAGGCCGACGGAGCCGAGGAGCAGTTCGGCGACGGGGCCGCGGCCGCGGCTGCCCACCACCAGCGCGGCGGCCTGCCGTGCCTCCCTCAGCAGGGCGTACTCCGGTTCCTCGGCCAGGATTCCGGTGGAGACCTCGATGCCGGCCCGGCGCAGGCGCGCACGCCGCTCGGCGGTCCCGACGATGTCCTCGGCCTTCATCTGCTCCTCGGCCTCACCGGTGTGCCGGCCCGGAACGGCGCCCTCGTAGCGCTCCCACAGCGACGCGTACACCAGGCGCAGCGGCAGCCCGCGCAGGGCGGCCTCGTCGGCCGCCCAGTCGACCGCCCGCAGGCTCGGCTCGGAGCCGTCGACGCCCACGACCAGGGGGAGTCGCATCGTCGTCACCCTTCCGTTGCGAGGTCGAAGACGATGCGGGCCCTGACCCGGCCGCCGAGCACGTCCTCGATGGATTCGTTGACCGAAGCGAGCGGCCGGGTCTCGCGGATGACCCTGGTGCGCCCGGCCGCGTGCAGCTGGAACACCTCCGCCAGGTCCTGTCGGGTACCCACGATGGAGCCGATCACCGAGGTGCCGTTCAGGACGGTGTCGAAGATCGGGACCGGCATGGTGCCGTGGGCGGGAAGGGCGACCATGACGAGTTTGCCGCCACGGCGCAGCCCCGAGTTCAGCGCCGAGAAGGCGGCCTCGTTCACCGCCAGCGCGAGCGCGGCGTGCGCGCCGCCGTGACGCTTGAGGACCTCCCCGACATCTTCCTTGCGGGCGTCGATGACGAGGTCGGCGCCCAGCTCGGCGGCGAGTCGGAGCTTCTCGTCGGTGACGTCGATCGCCGCGACCCGCGCTCCGGCGATCCTCGCGTACTGCAGTGCCAGATGGCCGAGGCCGCCGACACCGGAGATCGCGACCAGCTGGGCGGGCCGGACACCGGCGACCTTGAGGGCCTTGTACGTGGTCACGCCGGCGCACGTCAGCGGCGCGGCGTCCAGCGCCGTGATGCCCTGCGGTACGGGCTGGGCGAAGTCGGCCCAGGCCAGCATCTTCTCGGCGTGGCCGCCGTCGCAGTCGTATCCGGTGTTGATCTGCTGCTCGCACAGGGTCTCCCACCCGGACAGGCAGTGCTCGCACCGCCCGCAGGCCCAGCCCAGCCACGGCACGGCCACGCGCTGTCCGACCGCCAGATGGGTGACGCCCTCGCCGAGCTCCTCGACGAGACCGACGCCCTCGTGGCCGGGCACGAACGGCGGACTCGGCCGCACCGGCCAGTCGCCGTGCGCCGCGTGGATGTCGGTGTGGCACAGCCCGGACGCCTCGACGCGGATGCGGACCTGGCCCGGGCCGGGTTCCGGGTCGGGGCGCTCCTCGATGACCAGGGGTTCACCGAGGGCCCGTACGACCGCTGCCTTCATGATGGTCCTCCTCGGATGCGGTCAGTCGTGCGGGACGACGGCGACGGGAACGACGGCGTGGTGCATCACCGCGTGGGTGACGGACCCGATGTGGGTGCCCAGCGGATTGCGGCGGAAGCGCCGGCCGACGACGACGAGCGACGCCTCGCGGGAGGCCTCCGCCAGGAGGTCTCCGGCACTGCCGAACCGGGACTCCTCGACCACCTCGACGGACGGGTACTTCTGCCGCCAGGGGCGCAGCACCTCGGTGAGGGCGGCGGCCTGCTGGCCGGAGAGCTCGTCGCGCAGGTCCACGCCGGCGGCAAGGCTGTAGGTGTAGTACGACGGCACGCTCCAGCCGTGCACGACGTGCACGGAGGTGGCGCGGCGGGCGGCCTCCTCGAAGGCGAAGGCGATCACCGTGTCGTCGGGGCTGTCGGTGTCGAGTCCGAGGACCACGGGCCGGAACGGCGCCGCGGCGGACGGGACGCCGGCGGGGTCCGTCTCGTGCTCGTCGGCCGCCTGTTCCCCGGCGCGGACCAGCACCACCGGCCGCATGGCGTGGGCCACGACGGCCAGGGAGACCGAGCCGACCATGAAGCCGCCGATCCCGCCCAGTCCGCGGGTGCCCAGGACGAGCAGTTCGGTGTCCTGCGTCAGCCCGGCCAGCACCTCGGCGGGGCCTCCGCTGACCTGCTCGGTGGTCACGTCGAGGCCGGGGTGGCGGCGGCGGAGTCCTCCGGCGGCGTCGCGGGGGATCCGCCCGGTCCAGTGCTCGTGCGTCTCGTCGCCCAGCAGCGGCGCCTCCGCCATGGCTCCGGGCACGGGCTCCCAGACGTGGACCAGCTTCAGCGGCAGGCCACGCAGGTTCGCCTCGCGGGCCGCCCACTCGGCCGCGGCCCGGCTCTCTGCCGAACCGTCGAGACCCACGGTGACGAAGCGGGGCATGATCTTTACCTCCTGGGTCGGGGATCCCGGGGGCCGGGTATCCGTTTTCTGCGTGCTCGTGCACGCGGCATCGTGCGGGGGACGGGGGCGGGCAGCAGAGCGCCCAGGGCATCCGCCCGGGGCCGGCCTGCTCCTGGAGCCGGCCGGCCCGGCGGACTGCCGGGCGGTTCCGCCGCCCCGGGGCGGGTCAGCGGAGCCAGCCGTGGTCACGGACGAACGGCAGCCGGGCCCACAGCCGGCCGAGGCCGAGGGTGTCGCCGGCGGAGACCGCGGCCAGCGTGATCAGGACGACCGCGTAGATCACGTGGTAGTCCGCGAACGGGTTGGCCGACATGCTCAGCGAACCGTCCGAGAGGTGCCGGGCGGGCGGCCACTCGGCGATCCACATGAGAGCCATCATCGCGGTCCCGGCGACGGCCGCAATCCGAAGCGCGAAGCCGCCGACCAGGGCGAGCCCGACACCGAGCAGTCCGGCCATGAACAGCCAGTCGGCCCAGGTGTCCCCGGCCCACGAGTGGAAGGTGGACTCCATCGGCCCGGCGGCCACACCGCTGAGGAATCCCTTGGTCGGCGAGCCGCCGTCGATCCACCCCTTGCCGGAGGGGGTGGCGTAGCCGAAGCCGAAGGTCTTGTCGAGGAACGCCCACAGGAAGACGAATCCGGTGAGCAGGCGCAGCGACGCGAAGGCGTAGGCCCGCGCGGTGTGCGCGTCGGTCCGAGCCGAGACGGCGGGCTCGGAGGCGGAGGCGGTCCGGTGCCTGCGGAACGACGGCAGGTGGAATCCCGCGCTCCCGTGAGGGTTCTCGTGCACAGCCATGATGGTGATCCCTTCGGGGATGGTCCGGTCGGTGCCTGACACCCTCACTGTGTCCGCGCGGCGCCCCGTCCCGCCGGGTGCCGAAGGTCCGCGAACTCCGGGCTGAACGGCCCCTTACCCGGGACCAGTTGGCGGCCCGGCCGGGCGCCGGCCAGCCCGACGGCGCAGGTGGTGGCGCACGGGGACCGACCGGCCCCTCGCCGGTCGGGGGTGATGCCGTGGATCCTTGGACCACCACGGGGAAGGAGGCCGATGCCGAAGAACTCGCAGAAGCGGGGCGTGGGGTGGCTGCGACGGCTGGCGCCAGGGGTCGCCGCCCCAGGGGGTGTTTCGAAAGTCCCGCACAGCACCCACGGCGCCCGGCACGCTCCCCCAAGCTCTTCGAGCAGGGGGCACCCCCACTCGCCGCACCGGCCGAAACCCCAAGTACGTCCAGTACGGGGGCTTTCGTCCGGCACGCCGAGAGCACGCACCGGACACCGCGGGCACCGCACAGGACTTCCGAAACACCCCCTAGTCGGCTACCGCCGCTCATGGCTGAGGGGGGACGTGCTGGCCGGTATCACGGTGGCCGCCTACCTCGTGCCGCAGGTCATGGCGTACGCGGGCGTGGCCGGTCTGCCCCCGGTCGCGGGGCTCTGGGCGATCCTGCCGGGTCTCGCCCTGTACGCGCTGCTCGGCTCGTCGCGTCTGCTGTCGGTCGGCCCGGAGTCCACGACCGCGCTGATGACGGCGACCGTGGTCGGCCCGCTGGCCGCGGGGGATCCCGGCCGGTACGCCACGCTGGCGGCCGCCCTCGCGGTCACCGTCGGGCTGTTGTGCCTGGGCGCGTGGGCGGTACGGCTCGGCTTCGTCGCGGACCTGCTCTCCCGTCCGGTCCTGATCGGCTACCTGGCCGGTGTGGCAGTGATCATGATCATCGATCAGCTGCCCAAGGTCACCGGCGTCGAGACGACCGGCTCCGAGTTCCTCCCTCAGCTCCGGTCCTTCGCGGGCCATCTGGGCGACATCCGTCCGGCGACGGTCGCCCTGTCCGCCGTGGCGCTCGCCTTCCTGCTCCTGACGGCGCGGTTCGTCCCCCGCGTTCCGGGCCCGCTGCTCGCCGTGGTCCTCGGTACGGTGGCCGTGGTGGCCCTCGGCCTCGACGACCGGTACGGCATCAAGGTGATCGGGCGCGTGCCGTCCGGGCTGCCCCGCCTGGCCGTTCCGGACCCGGCCGAGCTGCCGCGTCTGGTGCTCCCCGCCCTCGGCGTACTCCTCGTCGCCTACAGCGACTTCATCCTCACCGCCCGGGCGTTCGCCCGCCGGGACGACGACGGCCCCGGGCTCCGGGCCAACCAGGAGTTCCTCGCCCTGGGAGCGGCCAATCTCGGCGCGGGCGCCGTGCACGGCTTCCCGGTCAGCAGCAGTGCCAGCCGCACCGCGCTCGCCTCCTCAACAGGCGCCCGCAGTCAGGCGTACGCCCTCGTCGCGGGCGCGGCGGTGCTGGCCGTGCTGCTCTTCGTGAGCCCGCTGATGACCCGTACGCCCTCCGCCGTCCTGGGCGCGCTCGTCGTCTACGCCGCCCTCCGCCTGGTCGACCTCGCTGGCTTTCGGCGTCTGGCGTCGTTCCGCAGGAGGGAACTGCTGCTGGCCTTCGGCTGTCTGGCGGGCGTCCTTGCCCTGGGACTCCTCTATGGGGTGCTGGTGGCCGTCGGCCTGTCGGTGGCGGAGCTGCTGACGCGGGTGGCCCGCCCGCACGACGCCGTCGAGGGGATCGTGCCGGGGGTGGCCGGGATGCACGACATCGACGACTACCCGCAGGCCCGCACCGTCCCGGGTCTGCTGGTCTATCGGTACGACTCTCCGCTCTTCTTCGCCAACGCCGAGGACTTCCGCCGCCGGGCGCTGGCCGCGGTCGACGAGCAGCACGAGCCGGTCCGCTGGTTCCTGCTCAACATGGAGGCGAACGTGGAGGTCGACATCACCGCGCTCGACGCGGTCGACGAGGTGCGCCGCGAACTCGCCCGGCGCGGCGTCGTCTTCGCCCTCGCCCGCGTCAAGCAGGACCTCCTCGGCGACCTGCGTGCCTACGGACTCACGGACTCCGTCGGCGCGGACCGGATCTTTCCGACGCTGCCGACCGCCGTGGACGCGTACCGCGCCTGGTGCGGCGCCCGGTAGGCCGCACGCCGTGCGTCCCGGTCAGTGGGCCGGCACGCCGTGCGCCCGGAACCGCTTCAGGACGCGCTGAGTCGACCGGGGGTCCGGTACCGGTGTGTCCCGCAGCGGGAAGGGGAGCCCGAGCGCCTCGTACTTCTCGCGGGCCTGTTCGTACGGCAGCTTGGCCACCGAGAGCGCGGACACGGCCACGCCGTGCCGGTCCCGGCCGTTCGTCGGGTTCGCGCCGGGCGCGAAGGGCTGCCCGGCGCGGCGGCCGTCGGGGGTGTTGCCGGTGTGCCTGCCGTGGACGACGTTCGAGGTGATGGTCAGCACCGGCTGGGTGTGCTCGGCGTCGCGGTAGGCCGGATGCCGGCACACCTCGGCCATGAAGGACTCGACGAGCCCGGCGGCGAGGGCGTCCACGCGGTCGTCGGGCTCGTACTGGACGGCGCTGGTGCCGATGGAGACGCGGGCGCAGAACTCCTTGAAGCCGGCGGGCAGCCGGGGCGACCACAGGACCGTCAGGTTGGGTTCGGGGGCGGGGCCGAGGTTGTGGAGGGTCTGCAGGAAGCGGAAGGAGGTGCGGGTGACCGGCGGCCGGCCGTCGGTGCCGATACCGCCGATCGACTCGGTCACCCAGGCCGGGTCCCCGGAGAACAGCGCGTCGTACTCGGGGGTGCGCAGGAACCGCACGATCCGCATGGTCATCGACGGTCCTCTCGCCTGTCGCGCGCGGCCGCGCTCCCCTCGGATCCTGGTCGTTCGCGGTGGCCGCCGGGAGTGCCGGGCAGTTCCCGGGCGGGGCGGCCGTCCGGCCCCCTTCCCGTGGGCCCGCGGGCCGGGCGTCATCCGACGGGCAGATCGGGCCGCACGAGCGTGCCCGAGCGGCCGTGGACGATCTCGTACGCCGCGTCGAGGGAACCGATCGCGGCGAGGCCCCCGGTGCGTTCGACGAACCGCGCCACGGCCTCGGTCTTCGGTCCCATCGAGCCGGCCGGGAAGTGGCCGCGCCGCAGCTCGCTGGGAGTGGCGTCCAGGACGGGCCGCTGGCCGGGGGTGCCGTAGCGCTCGTAGACGTACGGGACGTCGGTGAGGACGAGCAGGAAGTCCGCCTTCAGGTCCTCGGCGAGCAGCGCCGCGGTGATGTCCTTGTCGACGACCGCCTCCACACCGGTCAGCGCGCCGGTGTCCAGATCGGCGGTGACGGGGACACCCCCGCCGCCGGCGCAGATGACCAGGGTGTGGTCCATGAGCAGGTCGTGGATGGTGTCGGTCTCCAGGATCCGCTCGGGTGCCGGCGAGGCGACGACGCGCCGCCATCCGGTGGTGTCCCGTGCGATGGACCAGCCGTGCTTGCGCGCGAGGGAGCGGGCGAGGTCCGCCGAGTACATCTGGCCGACGAACTTCGTGGGCCGGTCGAAGGCCGGATCGTCGGCCCTGACGAGGGTGTGGGTGACGAGCGCGGCGACCCGGCGCCCGGGCAGGGCGTTGTACAGGGCCCGGGCCAGCAGCGAGCCGATCATCCCCTCGGTCTGCGCCCCCAGCAGGTCCAGCGGGTAGGGGGCGCTGAGGGCGGGATCGGTCGATGTCTCGGCCGCGAGCAGACCGATCTGGGGCCCGTTGCCGTGGGTGATGACGATCTCGTGGTCACGGGCGAGGGCCGCGATGGCGGTGGACACCCGGTCGATGTTCGCCTGCTGCACGTCCGCGTCGGGGCGCTCGCCCCGGTGCAGCAGGGCGTTGCCTCCGAGGGCGACGACGATGCGCATGGTTCAGTCCTCCAGAGTGGCGACGAGCACGGCCTTGATGGTGTGCGGCCGGTTCTCCGCCTGGTCGAAGACGAGGGATGCGGGCGAGGAGAAGACCTCGTCGGTGACCTCGAACGCGTCCAGGCCGTGGGTCTCGAAGAGTTCCCGGCCGAGCCGGGTGCGGCGGTCGTGGAGGGACTGCAGGCAGTGCGCGAACCGCACGTCCGGGTCGCCGGTGGCCGCCGCCGTCTTGTCGTCGGCCTGGTACGGGAGCAGCAGCTCGATGCGCTCGCCCCAGATCTGGGCAGCTCCCCCGTGAAGGCCCGGACGTCGGTGTGCGGGAAGCCGTCGCCTCGTACCGCGGTCTCGGCGTCCTCGGTGAGGGTGATGCGGGCCCCGCCGGCGAGCGGGCGGGTCGTGACCAGGGCCGGGTCGGGCCACAGCGTCCTCGGGGCGGCGGTCCGCACGTCGATGCCGAGCAGGGCGGGAGAGTCCGGGCCCGGGGCGGTACGGGATCACCTGGCGCAGACGGCCGAATTCCGAGTCGACGTGGAAGGTGTTCATCTGTCGGCTTCCTCGGTGGTGGGGGGCGGGTGGTCAGTCCCGGTGGCCGAGGCCCTGCCTGCGCGGACCGCCGCTGCGGCTCCGCCGCGGCCGGAAAAGCGCCGGCGGGAGGGAGGGCGGAGTCTCCGGGGCTCGTGCGGCACGGTCGCCGGCCGCCGGCTCCACGGGCGCGGACCGCGCCGCCCCGCGGGCCTGGCCGCGCTTCAGCCACACATAGACCGGCAGCCCCAGCAGCAGCACGAACAGCCCGTAGTAGACGGTCTGGTAGCCGCTTCCCTGGATCGACCAGTAGGAGAACGCCATGGCCAGCGCGGCGACGGTGACGTCCCGGGCCAGGCGCCGCGGCGCGATGCCCTCCCGGCCGCGCACCAGCAGCCAGTGCAACTGTGCGGCCGCGGAGAACAGATACGGGATCACGGCCGTGAGCACGCTCAGCAGCACGATCTTGGTGAAGACGTCCTCGAAGCGGGTGTAGCTGAACACGGTGATCAGCGACGCGAGGAGGGTGGAGGAAACGATGCCGAAGACCGGAACGCCGCCTCGTCCGCGGAGCCGGGCGAAGGCCGCCGGGAAAAGCCCGTCACGGGCGGCCGCGTACGGCATCTCGGCGCTCAGCATGGTCCAGCCGTTGAGGGCGCCGATGCCGGAGACGACCGCGGCCACGGCGACGGCGTCGCCCGCCCAGCTCCCGCCGGCGATGCCGTTCGCCGCGTCCGTGAACGGCGCGGTCGAGGAAGCCAGTTCGCCGTGCGGGACCGTGCCGAAGACCGCCAGGGTGCCCAGCACGTAGATGACGGCGCAGACGAGCGTGCCGTAGACCGTGGCGCGCGGCACGTTCCGTCCGGGCTCGCGGACCCGCCCGGCGACCACGGACGCGGCCTCCAGGCCCAGGTAGCTGAACAGGGCGATGGCCGCGGCCGCCGAGACGGCGCCCGGCACGGACCGGCCGCTCGCGTTGAACGCCCCGAAGTTGGCGGGGTCGATGAACAGCAGCCCCACGGTGGCCATGAAGAGCAGCGGAACGAACTTCAGGACGGTGGTGATCACCTGGAAGGCGCCGCTGTTCCGTACCCCGGTGAGGTTGATCGCCGCGGGGATCCACAGCCCGGTCAGCGCGATCAGCACGGATGTCCAGGTGCGGTGACCGGTGTTGACGAAGACCTCCACGTAGCCGACCCAGGCCACCGCGATCGCGGCGTTCCCGGCCCACACCGTGATCCAGTACGACCAGGCGTTGAGGAATCCCGCGAACTCGCCGAACGCCTCGCGGGCATAGACGTAGGGCCCTCCGGACGCCGGAACGCGCCTCGACAGCGACCCGAAGGTCAGGGCCAGCGCGAGCGCTCCCAGCGTGACGGCACCGAAGGCCACGAGGGAGACCGGCCCGTAGGGTGCGAGGGCCGCGGGGAGCGCGAACACTCCCGTACCGATGATGCTGCCGATGACGAGCGCGCTCGCGGCGGGCAGGCCGAGCGCGGCCCCCTTGGCCGGCATCTCGCCGTCCTTCGTGGTGGTGGACATGGGTGTGCTCCTTGTGCGGCTGCCGTGGAGTACCGATCCGGGACGATCCTTGTGCACCGCGCACGGCGCGATCAGCGGCCGGAAGGCCCCTGCGGGGCCCATTGGTCCCCGGCCGGCTGCCCGCTCGGCCCCGTGCGGGGCTCCGCGTCCCGCGCCCGGCCGCCCCGCCGTGGCGGTCACCTACCACAACGGGCCGGGCGCCCCGGTCATCCGGGCCGAACGGCCCTACCGCGCGCCCGCCGGCCCGCCGTTCCATGGAGGCCGCTCCGCCCGTCGCAGAAGGCAGCCGCTTCGCCCGCGACACGGAACGAGGCAGCTACCCGCACGGAAGACACCATGTCCCCCGACACTCCTGAAGCGACCGTCGTGAAGCCACGCCACTCCCTCGACCTCACCGGCGAGGAGGCACTGCGGCTGCTGGGCGAGGTTCCCCTCGGCCGGCTCGTCTTCACCCGGCACGCCCTGCCGACGATCCGGCCCGTCAACCACGTCCTGCACAACGGCGACATCGTCATCCGCACCCAGGAGGGCACGGCTCTGACGTCCCGCGTCCGGGAGGCCGACAGCCGGGGTGTGGTCGTGGCCTACGAGGCCGACTGCATCGATCCCGACTCCCGGCTCGGCTGGAGCGTCGTGGCCACCGGCTACGCGCGCCCCGTCACCGACCCCGGCGAACTGGCCTACTACCGGTCGGTGCTGCGCCCGTGGCTGAGCGGCACCATGGACCAGACGTTCCGCATCCGCCCTGACCTGGTCACGGGCGTCCGGCTCGTCCCCGCGCCCGCCGAGGGGTGACGCCGGCCGCTTCCCGCCCCGCCGGCGGTGGGCGGAACGGCACGGTCACGCCGGGAACGAACAGGACGGGACAGTGGGCCCGGTGCAGGAGCGCCCGGGCGACCGTCCCGAGCCGCCTGCCCGGCCCCGGCGGACCCGGCCGGCCGGCCGCGACGACGAGGTCCGCGGTGCGGCTGGCCTCCACCAGCGCCCGCGCCGACGCTGCGGCCACCCCGGCGTCCGGTGACAGCCATGCGGTGCGCCCGCCGCGCCGGTGCTCCGTCTGTTCCGCCCCGCCGCGCCGCGCCGGGGACCGCAGGACCCGCAACCGGGCGCCCCGCAGTTCCGCCTCCTGAAAGGCGTACGCGGCCGTGTCGGCGTCGGCGGGGTCCTCCAGGCCGACCAGCACCTCCCCGTTCCGGCGCGAGGACACGCCGCCCCTCACCACGAGCAGGGGGCCCGGCGCGTGCGCGGCCAGGCGCATGCTCACCGAACCCAGCAGCGTGCCGGAGATGCTGCCGAGGCCCCGGCAGCCGACGACGGTGAGCGCGGCGTGGCGTGCGCGCTCCACGAGTGCCGCCGCCGAGTGCCCCTCGGCCCCGAGGGTGGTGACGGGGACCTCGGGATGCCGGCGGCGCACCCGCGCGGCGGCCGACGCCAGCACCGGTTCCGCCTCGTCCCGGTCCGGCACGGCGTACACGATCTCCAGGCCGAGGGCGCGCAGGGCCGCCTCCTCGGCGGCTCGGTCCAGTGCGCGTACCGAGACGGCCGAGCCGTCCACGCCGACGGTGACATGCCGGCTGGTCGTGGCGGTCATAAACTCTTCCTCCCCTTGGTCGTCGGCTCCCGGAAGGCGGTCCGGGCGCCGGTTCGGTCCAGGCGCCGGTTCAGGCGTGCGGGACGACGGCGACGGGGCAGCCGACGTGGTGGAGCACGGCCTGGGTGACCGCGCCGATGTGCGTGCCGATCCGGGCGTCCCGCGTCCGGCGCCCGACCACGACGAGAGAGGCGTGCGCGGAGGCACGCACGAGCTCCGGGGCGGCTCGCCCCTCGGAGACGGTCTCGGTCACCGGGACCCCGGGAAACTTCTCGCACCACGGACGCAGCGTCGCGACCACGTCGTGTTCCCGCTCGGCGAGCAGTTCGGGCCCGGCCTCCGGGCCCGTCCGGCCCTGGACGGCGTGGGCCGCCGGGGCTGTGAAGGTGTGGACGACGCGCAGCGAGGCGCCGAGGCGACGGGCGGACTCGAAGGCGAACTCGATCAGCTCGTCGCAGGGGTACCGGGTGTCCAGGCCGAGGACGACGTCGCGGTAGGGGGTCTCGGGTATCTCGTCGGGCGAGACGCCGACGGAGGCCGGCAGGTGTTCGTCGGCGAAGGTCTCGCCCGCGCGTACGAGCACCACGGGACGCGGGCACCGGGCGACGACGCGCTGGGACACCGAACCGACCACGAAGCCCGCGACCCGGCCGAGACCGCGGGACCCGAGCACCAGCAGGCCGGAGTCCCCGGCCGCGTCGAGCAGGGCGGTGACCGCGGAGTCCTGCACCAGCCGGTCCTCGACCGGCAGCCCGGGGTGCGCGGCGCGGACGCTGCCGACCGCCCGTTTCAGGGTCTCCTCCGCCCAGTCCCGCTGGGTCATGCCCATGGGCACGGAGGGCGCCGGTGTCAGCTGCCACGTCCAGGCGTGCACGAGGCGGAGCGCGGCGCCCCGGCGCAGGGCCTCGCGGGCGGCCCAGTGCGCGGCTGCGAGGCTCTCGCTGGATTCGTCGACCCCCGCGGTGACGTGCCGAACCATGGTGCGGACCTCCTCGTCCGGGTTCTCCGGCTCCTCCATCGAGCCTCGGGCACAGGACGTACCCGTGCGCAGGGGCCGCACAGGCCTTTCCTGGGGCCTATCGGCCCATCGTCCCGCCGTGCCGCTCCCTCACGGCGAAGCACCGGGGCGGCCGGGGAGGCGCCCCTGTGGGGCGCGGGGAAGCGCGCGAGCGCCCATCACGGACCCGCGGGCGTGTCGCACCCCCGGCGGGCCGCGGTGCTCCCCCAAGGGTCCGGGAGCGCCGCCCGCGAGGCCCGGCACCCCCGAAGCCCCGGCGTCGCCCGGCCGCACGGTGCCGGACGGCCCGGCCGGGGGGCCAGGTGGCCCATGGCCCGTCAGGCGGCACCGGGACAGGCTGAGAGCGCGGACCCGTATGTCCTCTGGAGGCCGTGATGAACGCTCCCCCGACGACGAGCATGCTCCGCGCACTGCCCGCCGAGCACCGCGAGCGGTTGATGAGCCGCGCTCGTGAGGTGTCCTTCCCTCAGGGAGCGCGTCTGTTCGAGGAAGGCGGGCGCGCCGACCGGTTCTGGATCATCCGCACCGGCACGGTCGACCTGGACATGCATGTGCCGGGCCGCCGCCCCGCCGTCGTCGCCACCCTCGGACGCGACGAACTCCTCGGATGGTCCTGGCTGTTCGCCCCACACGCCTGGCACATGGGCGCGGCGACGACGAGCCCGGTGCGCGCGTACGAGTTCGATGCCGCGACGGTCCGCGCGATGTGCCAGGACGATCCGGCGCTCGGCCTGGGCGTGGCCCAGTGGGTGGGCGGGATCGTGGTCCACCGCCTGGGCTCGGCCCGGACCCGGCTGCTCGACCTCTACGCCCCGTACGGCAGCGGCGGCTTCCGCTGATCGCGCATCTTCAACCGGAGGAGGCTCCATGCTCGGCACCCCGAATATCGTCAGCGATGTGATGACCCATACGGTCGCCGCCGTCGGCCGCCGCGCGGCCTTCAAGGAGATCGTGCGGATGATGCAGGACTGGAAGGTCAGCGCCCTGCCCGTGCTGGAGGGCGAGGGCCGTGTCGTCGGCGTCGTCTCGGAGGCCGACCTGCTGGCCAAGGAGGAATTCCGCGAGAACGTCTCCGGTCTCCTCCCGTCGGGGCCGGGCGCACCCGAGGGTGCCTTCCTCCCGCCGCCGGGCCGGCTCTCCGATCTCGCCAGGGCGGACGCGGTGACCGCCGAGGACCTGATGACCTCCCCGGCCGTGACCATCCGCCCGGACGCCACGCTCGCGCAGGCGGCGCGCGCGATGGCGGTGTCCCGGGTCAAGCGGCTCCCCGTGGTCGACGAGTTGGGCATGCTGCAGGGCATCGTCAGCCGCGCGGACCTGCTGAGGGTGTTCCTGCGCGACGACGAGGAGATCGAGCGGGAGGTCCGGCGCGAGGTCGTCTCACGCCTCTTCCCCTCGGCGGACGTGCGCATAGGTGTGGAGAACGGGGTCGTGACGGTCGGCGGCCGCGTCCGGGACACCTCGCTGGTGCCGGTGGCCGCGCGTCTGGTCAGGGCCGTCGAGGGCGTCGTGGACGTGCGGTTCGACCTCACCGGGCCGGGGGCCGCCGGCGCTGCCGCGGCGGGCGGGGACAAGAGGGCCGCCGCGCCCTGACCGGTGGGGGCCCCGCAGGAGGGGGTGGCGTGCGGGACGGGGCGGCCGGGAGGGCCCGTGCGGCCCGCGGCCCGCGCCGCCGGGAACCGGCTCCTGGGGAACGCCTCGGCCGCCGCGNNNCACGGAGGCGGGGCACCCGGGGTGCCCCGCCTCCGTCCCCCGCCTCCGGGTGGAGCCCGGTGTCAGCTCGTCTTGCGTCGCCACTGCGGCTCGACGCGGGCCCATTCGGCGCCCCAGCTCTCCGTGGCGCGCCGCTCGATCCGCAGGCGCACCACGCGTCCGCCCACGAGAACGGCGAGGCCCCCGGCCGCGGCAACCGCGGCCCCGGTCAGGACGACCCGTGCGGCGGCCTCCGACGCGCTCAGCGGGGCGGACACCAGGTGGCCGTGCCCGTCGGTCCACGCCGGTACCCCGGTGCCGGCCTTCACTCCCGTCTCCACGCTCGTGGTGCCGGTGCGGACGGCGCCGTCGCCGTCGGTCCAGCGGACCTTCGCCTGCACATGGTCGTAGCGGGATCCGGTGGCCGGGTCCCGCGGGTCCTCCGACGTGGTCTGCAGCAGGACCGCGGCGACCGGCTGCCGCTGCTGCCGCTGCTGGTCCACCGCCTCGCCCACGGCATGGGCGCCCAGGGCCCCGGCGGCGGTCCCGCCGGCCACGGCGACCAGCCAGGTGGCCAGCACGACCCAGCCCTCCACGGCGTCGCTGTGCCGTCGCAGCGGATTGCGCCGCCACCGCCACGCCAGGACCGTCCCGCGCCTGACCTTCCGCATCGGTCGCACCCCCTCCCGGGCTCCCGGGCCCGACGGCCCGGACACTGTGAGGAAGATCCCACCCCCCGGCCGATCTCCGCGAGGGGTCTCAGGGCCATGACGAGAGGGCCGGTGAGGGAGCATTGTGGGGGGAGCACTGGGGCCGGACGGCCCTGGTACGTCCGGTACCGACAACCGATCCTCGTCGGCACCGGCACTCCGCAGTCTGTCCGCACCGGAAAACGAGAGGTCCTCATGGACGAGGCACGTACCTTCACCGAGGAGAACCCGATTCGGGTCTTCCTGCTGGACGACCACGAGGTCGTACGACGCGGCCTGGCCGACCTGCTGGACGCCGAACCGGACATCTCGGTGGTCGGCGACGCCGACACGGTCGAGCACGCTCTCGCCCGTGGGCCGGCGGTGCGGCCGCACGTGGCCGTTCTCGACGTGCGCCTCCCGGACGGCGACGGCATCACCGTCTGCCGCGAACTGCGCAGCCGGATGCCGGAGCTGGCCTGTCTGATGCTGACCTCGTTCGACGACGAGGACGCGCTGCTGGACGCCATCATGGCCGGCGCCTCGGGCTATGTGCTCAAGCAGATCAGGGGCTCCGACCTGGTCTCGGCGGTACGCACCGTGGCCTCCGGGCAGTCCATGCTCGACCCGGCGACGACCGCGCGGCTGATGCACTCGCTGCGCGCCGACCCGGCCGAACAGCCGGCCACCTCACCGGAACTGGCGAGCCTGTCCCCGCGCGAGCGGGACATCCTCGCGCTGATCGGGGACGGCCTCACCAACCGTGAGATCGGCAAGAAGCTCTACCTGTCGGAGAAGACCGTCAAGAACCACATCTCCCGCCTGCTGGCCAAGCTCGGCGTCCAGCGACGCGTCCAGGCCGCGGTCCTCGCCTCCCAGCTGGAACCGCAGGAGTCCGGGGAGCACACCGCCCGGTGAGCCGGGGCCCGGGCCGCCCCGCCGGGTGGGTCCGGGCCCTTCGGGACCCCATGAGGCCGCATGGCCCCTGCACACTCCCCGCACCCCGCGCCACGCTGGTGGCCGGTCACCGACTAGCCCACCGGCCTGCCGGCAGGGGGCGGGGAGGAGTTCCGATGACCACTGCGACTCTCGACGTCGCGACCCTGGAGACCCTGGTCTCTGCGGCCGTCGCCGCACCCTCCATCCTCAACACCCAGCCGTGGCGCTTCCGCCTCGATCCGGACACCGTCACGGTGGAGATCCGCGCCGCGACGGAACGCGGCCTGCGCCATATCGACCCGACGGGGCGTGCCCTGCACCTCTCCGTGGGCTGCGCGGTCCTCAATCTGCGGGTGGCCGTCGCGCACTTCGGCTGGGAGCCGGTCACCCGGCTGCTGCCCAGGCCCGAGGAGCCTGACCTGCTGGCGACGGTACGGCTGGCCGGACCGGCCAGGAACTCCACGGCCCCCCGGCTGTACGACGCCGTGTGGCGCCGGCACAGCAGCCGGTTCCCGTTCTCGGAGCGGCCGCTGCCCTCCGCCGTGCTCACCGAACTCGGCGAGGCCGCCCGCGCCGAGGGGGCGCTGCTGAGCCGTCCCGTGCCGCGCGACACCGACCGTCTGCTGCGGCTCACCTGGGAGGCGGAGCGCCGCAACACCGCCGACGCGGACCGGGCCGCGGAGAGCCGCCACTGGGTGCAGGACGGACCGGGGTCCGCGGCCCTCGGCATGGCGCCCGGGACGCTGGGGCCCCAGGACTTCCGGGACCGGATCCCGATGCGGGACTTCGGTGCCCACCGGCACCCGGCGGCGCTGCCGTCCCGGCCCTTCGAGACCCGTCCGCTGCTCGCCACGGTGACCACCGCGCACGACCGGCGCGCGGACTGGCTGCGCGCCGGTCAGGCGCTGGAGCGCGTGCTGCTGGTGGCCACCGCCCGCGGGGTACGGGCTTCCCTGCTCCACCAGGCGCTGGAGTGGCCCGACCTGCGCGACGAGCTAGGATCGCGGTCGGGCGAGAGCCGGGACCACGTCCAGATGGTGCTCCGTCTCGGGTACGGCCCGGAGGGTCCCCCGTCGCCGCGCCGCACGGCGCGGCAGGAGCTGGTGGAGGACGCCGCGCGGTCAGTCCTGCGCTGAGCCCACCGGCACCCGCCACACCAGCCGTGTCCCGCCGCCCTCCTGGCACTCGCCCACGGCGAACGTTCCGCCCAGGGCAACGGCCCGCTCCTGAAGGTTCCGCAGCCCGCTGCGCGCCACGCCCTCCGGGACTCCACAGCCGTCGTCGGCCACCGTGAGCATCAACTCGCCCTCGGCGCACCGCAGATGGACGTCCATGGAGCGGGCCCCGGAGTGCCGCGCCGCATTGCTCAGAGCCTCGCCGAGAACCGCGATCACATGGTCGGCCACATCGCCGGGGACATCGGTGTCCACGAGCCCCTCGATACGCAGTGCGGGCGGGAACCCCAGCGATTGGGCGGACGCCGTCACCGCCTCGGACACCCGCCTGCGCAGGCCGGCCTCCTCCTTCGCTCCGCCGTGCGTGCGCAGTCCGAAGATCGTGGACCGAATGATCTTGATGGTCTCGTCGAGGTCCTCGACGGTCCGCATCAAGCGGTCGACGGCCTCGGGGTGGTCGACGAAGCGCTGGGTGCTCTGCAGGGTCATACCCGCCGCGAACAGCCGCTGGATCGCCAGGTCGTGCAGATCGCGGGCGATCCGGTCGCGGTCCTGCAGCAGTGTGATCCGCTCCGCGTCCCGGCGCCGCTCGGCGAGTTCCAGCGCCAGCGCCGCCTGCCCCGCGAATCCGAGCAGGGGGCCGGAGTCGGAATCCGCGAACGGCGTACGGCCCGCCGCGCGGCCGAGCAGCAGCACCCCGATCGACTTGCCGCCCGCGTTCAGCGGCACGCCGACCACGGGCCCCAGCCCGGCCCACAGGTCCGTGGCCGCGCCGATCCGGGGGTCCTGTCCGATGTCCGCGCTGATCAAGGGGTCGGAGGCGCCCAGTGCGGCTTCCACGAAACCGTCCTCGCCGGACATCACCAGGCCGCGCCGCCGCTCGGCTTGGATGCCGACGGCGAGCAGGGGCCGCAGCACGTCCTCGCCGGGCACGCGCTCGGCGAGCATCCCGACGTCGGCGGAGGCGATCTCCCGCGCCTGTTCGACGATCAGCTCCAGCACGTCGGCGCTCGGGGCGCCCGACAGCAGGGCGCTGGTGACCTCGGAACTCGCCCGCAGCCATCGTTCACGCAGCCGCGTCTCCTCGTACAGCCGGGCGTTCTCGATGGCGACGCCGGCCGCCACCGCCAGGGTGGAGAGCACCGATTCGTCGTCGGCGTCGAACTCCGAGCCGCTGCGCTTCTCGGTGAGGTAGAGGTTCCCGAAGACCTGGTCACGCACCCGGATGGGCACGCCGAGGAAGGAGCCCATCGGCGGGTGGTGGGCCGGGAAGCCGTAGGAGGCCGGGTGCTCGGAGATCCGGGCGAGGCGCAGCGGCTCGGGGTGCCGGATCAGCTGCCCGAGGATGCCGTGCCCGCTGGGCGGCGCCCCGATCCTGGCCCGGTCCTCCTCGCTGATGCCGGCGGTGTGGAACTCGGCGAGCGTGTTGTCCTCGCCGATCACGCCCAGCGCCCCGTACCCGGCGTCCACGAGGACGACCGCCGAGTCGACGATGGCCCGCAGCACCTGCGGCAGATCGAGCTCCCGGCCGACCGACAGCACCGCCTCCAGCAGGCTGTGCACCCGGTCCTGGGTACCCCGTGCCGCGTCGATGCGCGCCTGCAGCTCGTCCAGCAGTTCGTCCAGCCGCAGCTTGGGCAGCTGCTGCTCCGAACGCCGTCGCCCATCCCCGCTCATCGCTTCCTCCGACCGGCTCGCGCAGACGTGGTGCGGATCGACAGCGAACCCTCAGGTCATCACGATACTGGCTGGGATACCGAAGTGAGGACCTGCGATCACGTTCAGTAGACCTCTGGCCTCTTCCTATGACGTGCGGCTTCATGTAGGGGCGTCCCCGTCGGACGGGCGCGTTGCGGACCGCCCCATGTCCGCTTTACCCCTACTGTGCTATGAGATGACCAATGGTCAGGACATGGGAGAGGCAGTGGCGGATGCGGGCGGCCCGGCGGCCGGACCGGGGCGAGCACGCCGGCCCGGCGCCGTCGTGCTGGGCAGCCGGCCCTCCCGCTCCCTGCGCGCCGTCCGCCGTGCCCGGCCCGGCCGGGGCGCGGTCGCCGAGCGCACCGTTCCGTGGCTGCGCGTCGCCGCCGCCTACGCCTGGCGCGTGCTCCTCGTCGGATTGGTCGTCTACGGCGTCTTCACCGTCCTCGGACGCTTCCAGCTCATCGCCGTGGCGCTGTTCCTCGCGCTCGTCATCACCTCGCTCATGCGCCCCCCGACCGACCTGCTGAGCCGGTGGCTGCCGCGGTCCCTGAGCGTCGCGCTCTCCCTCATCGTCAGCATCCTGCTGCTGTTCGCGCTGCTCGCCCTCGTCGCCGACGCCGTGGTGAGCGAGTGGACGAAACTGACCGGGGAGTTCCGCCACGGCGTCCGGCAGATCGAACAGTGGCTCCAGCGCCCGCCGTTCCGGCTCAGCGCCGCCCGGCTCACCGAGCTGCAGCAACAGATCGTCTCCTATGCGGCCTCCCACCGGTCCGCCCTCCTCAGCAGCGCCGTCAGCGGCATCGGCCGGGTCGTCGAAGTGGTCACCGGCGGGGCGCTCGCGCTCTTCTCGGCGATCTTCTTCATCCATTCCGGCGACCGCATGTGGTGCTGGACGCGCGACCAGTTCCTGCCGCAGGCCGCCCGGCCGGTGTGGGACCGGGCCGGGCGCGCGGCCTGGCGGACGTTCGCCGGGTACACACGGGGCATCATCATCGTGGCCGCCACCAACGCGGTGCTCGTCGGCATCGCCCTGTTCGTGCTGCGGGTGCCGCTCGCGCTGCCGCTCACCCTGCTGGAGTTCTTCGCCGCGTTCGTGCCGCTCATCGGCTCACCGGTCGCACTCGGCGTGGCCACGGTCGTCGCCCTCGCCGGGCGCGGTCCGCTCACGGCCGCGGGGGTCCTGCTGCTCATCGTCTTCATCGGCCAGTTGGAGGGGCACGTCCTGCATCCTCTGGTGATGAGCTGGGCCGTCAGCCTGCACCCGGTCGTCGTCGCCGTGTCCGTGATCGGCGGCAGCATCGTCGCAGGCGTGATCGGCGCCGTCGTCGCGGTCCCGCTCGTGTCCGTCGCCTGGGCGGTGCTGCAGGCGCTGCGCGCGAGGCCCCCGTGACGGCCGCGGGGGGGAGCGGGACCCGCGCCGCCGTGCCCCGCGGGGAGTGCCGTGTGAGCGCCGTGTCACGCCGTTGCGCCGCGGTGGGCGCGGACGGAACGGCACCCGTGCAGGCCGTTCGCACGGATGTCACGGATGCAGGCGTGCACGGCGGCCGGCAGCAGATCACCCACCGGAGCGCCTGATGCCGATGCGCATCCGTCCCCCGATGCCCTTGCCACACGCCCGCCGGGGTCGTAGCGGGGCCGGGCACGGGGCACCGGAATCAGCAGATCCTCGGCAGCTGCTCCCCGATCGGCATGTCGACCACACGGGTGCCGCCAAGCCCGGTGCGGGCCACCACCATGCCCGGATGGTCCGCCACGGCCTCGCCGATGATCCTGGACTCCCCGCCCAGCGGGTGCGAGCGCATCGCCTGCAGGACGGCGTCGGCGTGCTCGCGCGGCACGAACGCCACCAGCTTGCCCTCGTTGGCGACGTAGAGGGGGTCAAGGCCCAGCATGGCGCACGCGTTGGCGACGGCCGGCGGGACCGGGACCTCGCGCTCGCTGATGACGGTCCCGGTGCCCGAGGCCGTCGCGATCTCGTTCAGCGCGGCCGCGAGCCCGCCCCTGGTGGGATCGCGCAGCACGTGCAGATCCGGGGTGACGGCGAGCATGGCGTCGACCAGTCCCCCGAGCGCGGCGCAGTCGCTCTCGATCTCCACACCGAATTCCAGGCCCTCGCGCACACTCATGATCGCCACACCGTGCACTCCGACGGCACCGCTGACGATCACGACGTCGCCCGGGACCACCCGCTGCGGCCGCAGGTCGACGCCCGCGGGGATGAGCCCGATGCCGGCCGTGTTGACGAAGACGCCGTCCCCGTGGCCGGCCTCCACCACCTTGGTGTCGCCCGTCGCCACCTCGACGCCGGCGGCCCGCGCGGCCGCGCCGAGCGCGTCGGCGACACGGGCGACCGTCTCCAGTTCGACGCCTTCCTCCAGGATGAAACCGCAGGAGAGGTACGCCGCCCGGGCGCCGCTCATCGCAAGGTCGTTGACGGTGCCGTTGACGGCCAGGTCGCCGATGCTGCCGCCGGGGAAGAACAGCGGCCGCACCACGAACGAGTCGGTGGACAGGGCCAGCCGGAGACCGCCGAGCGACACCGCGGCGGCATCACCGAGCTGGGCGAGCGCATCCCCGCCGAAAGCGGGCGCGAACACGTGCCGGACCAGTTCGGCGGAGAGCGCACCGCCTCCGCCGTGCCCCATGACGATGCGGGGCTGGTCGCGCAACGGAGCCGGGCAGGTCCAGGCCGCCGGGTCCGGGATCGGCTGCAGGTCGAGGGTGTCAGCCAACGGGGGTCGCCTCCCGGGCCGCGGGGGTGGTGTCCAGGCGCCGGTAGAGGTAGTACGCGGCGCAGGCGCCCTCGCTGGAGACCATCGTGGCTCCGAGCGGGGTGCGGGGGGTGCACAGGGTGGCGAACGCCTCGCACTCGTGCGGCTTGATCAGGCCCTGCAGGACCTCGCCGCTGCGGCACGCGGCCGGTTCCCGGGTTCTGATGCCGCCGACCGAGAAGCGGTGCTCGGCGTCGTACTCGCGGTACTTCTCCGACAGGCGCCAGCCGCTGTCCGGGATCACACCGATGCCGCGCCAGGCGCGGTCGGTGACCTCGAAGACGTCCTCCAGCATGGCCTTTGCGGCCGGATTGCCCTCGGCGGGGACGGCACGCGGGTAGGCGTTGTCGACCGTGTGTTCGCCGCGCTCCAGCTGCACCACGGTCCGGCGCACGCCCTCCAGGATGTCAAGGGGCTCGAACCCGGTCACGACGATCGGTACGCGGTGGCGCTCGGCCAGTTCCGGGTACTCGTCCACGCCCATCACGCTGCACACGTGCCCGGCCGCCAGAAACCCCTGCACCCGGCAGTGCGGGGATCTCATGACGGCCTCGATGGCGGGGGGCACGCGGACATGGGACACCAGGAGGCTGAAGTTGGGGATGCCGAGCCTGCGGGCCTGATACACCGTCATCGCGTTGGGGGGCGCGGTCGTCTCGAAGCCGATACCGAAGAACACCACCTCCCGGCCGGGGTTCTGCCGGGCGATCCGCAGGGCGTCCAGCGGCGAGTAGACGACCCGTACGTCGCCGCCCTCCCCGCGCACCTGGAACAGGTCGCGTCCGGTGCCGGGCACCCGGAGCATGTCGCCGAACGAGCAGAAGATCACCTCCGGGCGGGAGGCGATCTCCAGGGCCTTGTCGATGACTTCCAGGGGGGTCACGCACACGGGGCAGCCGGGCCCGTGGATCAGTTCGACCCGGTCGGGCAGGAGCTGGTCGATGCCGTGGCGGATGATGGTGTGCGTCTGACCGCCGCAGACCTCCATCAGCGCCCAGGGCCTGGTCACCGTGGCATGGATCTCGTCGAGGAGCCGGCGCGCCAGATCCGGGTCCTGGAACTCTTCGATGTACTTCAATTCCGCGCCTCCTCGCACGCGGGCGGGAGCTTCCCGCCCGCCTCTGCGGCCATGTCCCATGGGTCGCCGAACTCCTCCTGCAGCATGCCGAGGGTTTCGAACAGTTCGAGCGTCTGCTTCGCCGACTCCTCGTCCAGGCGCTGCAGGGCGAAACCGACGTGGACGACGGCGTACTCGCCGACCTGGAGGTCGGGCAGGTACTCCAGGCACACCTCCTTGACCACGCCGCCGAAGTCGACTCTGGCCATCCGGGTACCGTCGCGTTCCTCGATGTCCAGCACTCTGCCGGGTACCGCCAGGCACATGGGCCTCTCCTCGCTGTGGGTGGTGCGTCGCCCGGCGCTGCCGGGGCGGCTCGTCAGTCGGGGGATCCGGTGCGCTCCTCCACGCGGGCGGCCACCACGAGCTGGCCGAGGGCCAGGCCGCCGTCTCCCGGCGGGACCAGGTGGTGGCGCAGCACCGTGAAGCCGTCGGCGCCGAGGGCCGCGGCGCAGTCGGAGGAGAGCAGGGAGTTGAGGAACACGCCGCCGGTCAGGGCGACGGTGTCCACCCCGTGCGTGTCCCGGGCCGACACGCAGACGCGGTGGACGAGGCCGGTGACGGCCCGGTGGAAGCGGGCCGCGACCAGGGCCGGTGCCACGCCCGCCCGCAGGTCGCCGGCGATCGCCGCGAGAACGGGCCCCGGATCGGCCCGCAGCGGGCCGCCGCCCGGCTGCGGTGCCATGACGGCGAACGTGTAGGCGGCGGTGTCGCCGGCCGGCGCCCGCAGCGCGGCCGCCTCCAGTTCGACGGCTGCCTGGGCCTCGTATCCGGCCCGGTGGCAGATGCCGGTGAGGGACGACACCGCGTCGAAGAGCCGACCCATGCTGGAGGTGGGGACGCAGTTCAGGTTCCGCTCCAACTGCCGCTGAAGGACACGCCGTTCGTCGGGCGGGCAGGCGGCCGTGCAGGCCAGGTCGTCCGACCAGCCGATGCCGGCCGCGCGCAGGTGGGCCAGGGCCGTGCGGTAGGGCCGGTGCACCGCGGCGTCGCCCCCGGGCAGCGGTACGTACGCGAGGTGCGCGAGGCGGGTGAAGCCCTCGTAGTCGGCGAGCAGGAACTCCCCGCCCCACACCGCCCCGTCGTCGCCGTATCCGGTGCCGTCGAAGGCGACGCCCAGCACCGGCCGGCCGCCGTCGAGTCCCTGCTCGGCCATCGCGGAGGCGACGTGGGCGTGGTGATGCTGGACCCGGACGACCGGCCGGCCCGCCGCGCTGCGCAGAGCCCACCGGGCGGAGCGGTAGCCGGGATGCCGGTCGGCGACCAGCAGCCGCGGCCGTACCGGGGTGATCGACTCCATTTGTGCCACGGCCCGTTCGAAGGCCCGCTGGGTGGCGAGGTCGTCCATGTCGCCGATGTGGGCGGACAGCCACGCCCGGCGGCCCTCGGCGAGGCAGAACGCGTTCTTGAGGTCTCCCCCGACGGCCAGAGCGGGGCGCACCGGCACCGGAAGGACCAGCGGCAGGGGCGCGTACCCGCGGGCACGACGCACGGGCAGCGGTCTGCCGTCGCACACGCGCACCACGGAGTCGTCGCAGGGCACATGGATCGGCCGGTCGTGCGTGAGCCAGGCGTCGGCCAGGTGCGCCAGCCTGCGCAGCGCCTCGCCGTCGTCGGTGACGATCGGTTCGCCGGACACGTTGCCGCTGGTCATGACGAGCAGCCTGGGGCCCTCGGCATCGCCGGGGAGGCCGAACAGCAGCCGGTGCAGGGGGGTGTAGGGCAGCATGACCCCGAGGTCGGGGCTGCCGGGTGCGACGGTCTCGGCCGGCCACGGGCGGTCCGGCGCGGACGGGGTGTCCGTGCGGCGGCGCAACAGCACGATGGGCCGGGTGCTGCCGGTGAGCAGGCCGCGCTCCTCCGGAGCGAGCCGCACGAGGTGCTCGATGTCGTCGAGGCCCCCGGCCATGACGGCGAACGGCTTGTTCCCCCGGTCCTTGCGCCGGCGCAGCCGGGCTACGGCGGCGGGATCGGTGGCGTCGCAGGCCAGGTGGTAGCCGCCCAGGCCCTTGACGGCGAGGATCGCGCCGCTCGCCAGGAGCCTTCGGGCCCCGGCCACCGGATCGGCGTCCGCGGCCGGCC
>NZ_JBHUDX010000031.1:12453-17704 GCF_042678285.1 Streptomyces caeni | reverse complement strand
CGTCCGGCCGCCGCACGAGCAGGCGCAGCCGTGGGCCGCAGCCCGGGCAGGCGACCGGCTGGGCGTGGAAACGGCGGTCGGCGGGGTCGGCGTACTCGCGGGCGCACCCGGGACACATCGAAAAGCCGGCCATGGTGGTGTGCGCCCGGTCGTAGGGCAGGCCGGTGACGATCGTGAACCTCGGGCCGCAGTGGGTGCAGTTGATGAACGGGTGGCGGTGGCGGCGGTCCGCGGGGTCGGCCAGTTCGCGCAGGCATGCGGCGCAGGTGGCCGTGTCCGGAGGGATCAGGGTGCCCGCCGGTCCGCCGGTGCGGGAGGCGAGGATGGCGAACGCGGGGTCGCCGGTGAGGGGGACGTCCTGGTGGTCGACGGAGTCCACGCGGGCCAGCGGGGGCGCGTCCGCGGCGACCCGCTCGCAGAACCGGATGACGTCCGCGGGGGCACCCTCGACCTCCACGACGACGCCCTCGGGGGTGTTGGTGACGTGCCCGGACAGGTCCAGGGCGGTGGCGAGGGCGTGCACGAACGGCCGGAAGCCGACGCCCTGCACGACGCCCCGTACGGTGACCCGGCGGCGCAGCCGCGCCGGGACGGCGACGGCCGTCGGGGGGTGGGGGCCGTTCACGAGCGGGACGGCGCCATGACGCCGGTGCCGTCCGTGTGGTCATGGGCGTGGTCGTGCGGCGCGGCCTGCGGACGGCGGGTCATGACGGGTGTGTGGAGCGGGGCGCCGTCCGCGGCCGCCAGCGCCCGGTCGAGCAGGGCGCCGGTCCCCAGGTCGCGCCGGGCGGAGGTCAGCAGCACGTCGACTCCCGGGTTCACCCGCCCCACGTTCGCGCGGAAGGCCGCCTCGTCGAACGCGACGGCCTCGGCGATGTCGGTCTTGGTGACCACGACCAGGTGGGCGAGACCGAAGGCGGTGGGGTACTTGAGCGGCTTGTCCTCACCCTCGGTCACGGAGGCCAGGACGACGCGGAGGGTCTCCCCCAGGTCGTAGGAGGCGGGACAGACCAGATTGCCCACGTTCTCCACGAACAGCAGCCGGGTCGCGTCCGGCAGCCACCCCTCCAGGTGGCGGGCGAGCATCGCGGACTCCAGGTGGCACAGCCCGTCGGTGAGGACCTGCTTGACGGGCACGCCCGACCGCGCCAGGCGCGCGGCGTCGTTCTCGGTGGCCAGGTCGGCGGTCAGCGCCGCCACCGGCACCGACCGTTCCCGGGCCAGCACCAGTTCGCGTTCCAGGAGGGCGGTCTTGCCGCTGCCGGGGCTGGACAGCAGGTTGACGACAGTCGTGCCCCGGGCCGCGAGTTTGGTGCGCAGGGTGTGCGCGGCCCGGTCGTTCTTGGCGAGTACGGCCTGTTCCAGGTCGACCACACGGCACATGGTTCAGCGCTCCTCGGGGATCGGTTCGCGGGTGGGTGCGTGCGTTCGGCCGTCCTCCCAGTGCACGCTGACGATCTGCAGTTCACGGCCCGACAGCAGGTCGGTGCTCGCCCCGCCGCACCGCGGACAGCACATGAGCGGCGGCATGCCGACGGGCCATTCGTGCGCGCAGGGTGCGCAGCGGGCCCGGCCCGGCACCGCGTCGGTGACCAGTTCGGCTCCCTCCAGCACGGTCCCGGCACAGGCCAGTTCGAAGCAGAACACCAGCGCGTCGGGAACGACGCCGGCGAGTTCGCCCACCCGGAGCAGCACCGAACGCACCGCCGTGACGTCCCCGGCCCGCTCGGCCGCCTCTTCCACCTGGCCGATCACGGCCAGCGCGATGGACATCTCGTGCATCGGTCTCCGTCCCGGCCGCGGCCGGGACCCGCCCCGGGAGGCGGGACGTACGGGCGCGGCCCGCCGACGTCCATTAGAGGTGACCGGGGCGGGGCGCGCGGACCGGCACGCCGTCGCCGCCCGGCCGCGTACGCCGTTCGCCCCAAGGGGGCGCCGCTTCTCATGTCGCCGCTTCGCCGGCGACGGCCGGCCGCGCGGACCCGCCCGGTCCGCCGGCCCCCAGCATCTCCTCGATCAGCCGGACGGCCTTCGGCACGGCATCGGCGACCGCGGGGCTCAGCCCGACGCCCTCCTCCACCGCGGCCGGTTCACACCCCACGACCAGCGTGCGCCGCGGCGGCCGCCCTCCGGTTCCGGCACTGAGCGTGCCCAGCAGCGCGAGCACGGCGTCGGGGGTCATCCGGTGGCCGTCGAGCGGCGCGCCGTGGGGATCGTTCCCGCCGGGGCCGTCGTGCTCGATGACGTACAGCATGCCGGGATCGCCGCCGCGCGCGGTGGCGTCCACCAGGACGAGGGTGTCGTAGCCGTCGAGCACCTGGTAGGCGAGGTGCACGCCCCTCACCCCGATGTCCGCGACCTCGACGCCGGGGGGCAGGTGACGCCCCTTCAGGGCGCGTACGGTCTCCACCCCGAAGCCGTCGTCTCCGAGGAAGACGTTCCCGATGCCGGCGACGAGCACCCGGCCGCCGGCCGGGACGCCTTCCGAGGCGAGCACGGGGTGGTCGTCGAGGATGACCGGTGAGGACAGCACCACATCGGCGCGGCCCGGTTCGCCGGCCAGTACGGGCCAGGCGTGCAGATTGCGGCAGGACGCGGCCGCGTCCTTCGCCCATTCGGGGGGATCGGTCATCGACAGGAACGATCCGGCACTCAGGGCCATCAGGAGGTGGGCGGCCACCAGGGAGTACGGCAGCGCCGCGTCCCGGCCGGCGGTACGGGCGTCGGCGGGCGTCCAGGGACTGGTGTTCTCGACGACGGCCGTCAGCCGCACGACAGGGCGGGGCCCGTCGAGTACGCGCGCCGACAACCGCAGGGCGCCGCTGACCTCCTCGTGGCGGCGGACCGTACGGCCGATCGGACGGCCTGTCACGTCGAGGACCGGTTCGCTCTCCTCCCCCGCCGGGCGGCCGAAGGGGATCGTGGCCCCGTCGCCGTCCAGAAGCTCATCCACCGTCACCGTCACGTCGACACGTTCCTCGGTGCCCTCGTCCCCGGGCGCCAGAACCCGGTCGCCCGGCCGGAGTTCGGGAACGCTCTCGAACACGCCGCCGGAACCGGCCCGCTGGAGCGTTCGCCGCCGGGCGCGCAGGAAGCGCAGCTCCACCGCCAGGATGGCGTCCGCGCCGGGTTCCATCAGGCACTCGGTGTGCTGGAAGTCGTACTCCTCGCCCTCGGCGCCCCAGCCGGGCGGTACGAGCACCCCTGACTGGCGGTGCACCCGGTTCCTCGCCGCCGGGTCCCGGCGGGGGCACAGCACGCACCCCTCGAAGAGGACGGTGTCGGCCACCCGCCGGGCGCGGGTGAGGCGTTCCTCGGTCCGGGGGGCGAACGCGGTCACGCTCACGGGGCGGTCCTTCCGGTGGGTTCGGCGGGGGTGGACTGCGGTGTCACCGGGGATGGTCCTCCGCCCCGGTGCGGCAGCCGGTGGCGCGGGCGGGATACGGCGGCGTGCGGGGCGGCTTCTCCTTGCGTACGAAGGCGCGCCGCAGGGCGTGGTAGGGGGCGTCCGGATCGTGGAACGCGCGGTGCATCTCGGCCAGTTCCCGTTCCCGGAAGGCGGACAGGGGCCCGCCGCTCTCCCGGCGTTCCCGTTCGGCCTTCTTCGCGGCGATCCGTGACCGTGTCCCCGGCAGCGAGGCGAGCCGGGCCGCCAGCCGGCCGGCCTCCCCGGCGAAGTCCTCCGGCCCGCAGTCCACCACCCGGTCGACGAGCCCGAGGCCGAGCGCGCTCCGCGCGCTCATCGGCAGGGCCTCGCGCATCAGCCGCCCGGCCGTCGCGGCACCCACTCGGCGCGGCAGGGTGTACGTCCAGTACTCCGAGCCGTACAGGCCCATCAGCCGGTAGTGCGGGTTCAGCACGCAGCCGGCGCGGCACCACACCTCGTCGGCCGCCAGGGCGAGCATGACGCCGCCCGCCGCCGCGTTGCCCGCCAGCGCGGAGACCACCAGCCGGTCCGTGGTCGTCAGGACCGCCTCGACCAGGTCGTCGATGGCGTTGATGTTCGCCCAGGACTCCGCGGCGGGGTCCGCGGCGGCCTCGATGACGTTGAGGTGGATCCCATTGGCGAAGAAGTCCCGCCGGCCGCCCAGCACCAGGACCGAGGTGGGGCGTGCGCACGCCTGGCGGTAGGCGCTCAGCAGGCGCCGGCACTGCGCGGTGCTCATCGCGCCGCCGGGGAAGGAGAACGCGAGGAAGCCGGCGCCGCCCTCCTCGCGGTAGCGGATGTCCGTCCAGGTGCGCGGGTCCGCGTCGGGCGGCGCGGGGAGCTCCGGAAGCCGGGGCAGCCGGTCGCCGAGGGCCTGGACCGCGGGGAGTCTGAACGTGGCCGGCCCCCCGGGACGGCGGGGGCGTCTGAGCTCCGGGATCCAGACGGCGCCGTCCCCGGTCGCCCGGCAGACCGCCCCGGCCCGGGTGGCGAGCAGTCCCCCCGGGGCTCCGCGCAGCCTCTCCTCGGGGTGGCCGCCGTGCAGGTACCACTCCTCGCCGAGCAGCACGTCGCGCACTCCGGGCTGCGAGTCCGCGGCACGCAGCTTGCGGACGACGGTCCGCGTGGAGTCGGCGTGCCAGTCGATGCGCCGGACGCTCTGGTCCAGGTACGGACGGGTCCGGGCGGCGTTCTGCCGCAGCGGGGTGAAGGTGCCGTCGGCGAAGCGCTCCACGGCGAGCGTGACGGCCGCGAGCGCGGCGTCGGCGATCTCGCCCCGGTACAGGTCGCTCTTGGCCACGGGCGGGACCTGGCACGCCACGGACGCCCACACGTCGCCCGCGTCCATCTCCTCCTCGGCCTGGAAGACCGTGACGCCCCACCGTCCGGCGCCCTCCTGGATCGCCCAGTCGAGGGAGGACGGCCCGCGGTCGCCGACCGGGCCCGGATGGACGACGAAACACGGGTACGCGGCCCAGACCTGCCGGGGGATCGCCGTCTTCAGCAGGGGCGCGAGCACGAGGTCCGGCGTGTGGCGCGGCACCGCCCGTGTCAACGGGTTCCCCGGCAGGGCCAGTTCCACCGCGACGGTGTGACCGCGGTCGCGCAGTTCCGCATGGACGCGCTGGGTGAGGCTGTTGAACGCGCTGGCCACGAGCAGGATGTGCACGACGAACTCCCGGATCGCTCCCGGCGGACGACGGGGCGGGCGAAGGTGCCCGGCCGACTGCGATCGTCGGGCACTCCCCCGCACCACCACCGCAGACAGGCGGCCGGGTCACTCGAAAGCGGACGCCGAGCCGCCACCCGGCCGCCCCGGCGGCG
>NZ_JBHUDX010000031.1:11440-12443 GCF_042678285.1 Streptomyces caeni | reverse complement strand
CCCCGCCGGGGCCCGCTCCGGGCGGGCCGCCCGCCGCCACCGGCGGTGTCTGTCCGAAGGCGCGATCCGTCACCATATGTATGTATGTCATGGCTCGCGCCTCCCGGAGCCCGGCAGTGCAGACATGGCGCATGGTCCGACTTCTTCGAGGCGGTCCTGAGCCGTGAGGAGCCGGAGGCGGCGACCGGTCTGCGCCGCACGGCGTCGAGCGGGATCCGGCCGGACGCCCCGCTCCGCCCGGTGGGCGAGCGGATCCGCGTCGGGGGTCCTCGCCGCAGGCCCTCGCCTCACCGGCGGCCGGGCCGTCCTCGAACCCGCCTCGGCGATGCGCCGGACCCGGCCCGGGCACCTGCGCCCTGGCAGCCGACCGGGGCGCCCGGTGGGAGGTGCCGACGCAGCCGGCTGCGGTCGGGGAGGTGCGCCAGCGGTGACACGGCGGCTGGCGGAGTGGGGGCTGGAGGAGCCGGCGTTCACGACGGAGCTGATCCTCAGCGAGCTGGTCACCAACGTGCTCCGTCGTGGCAGCGCCCCCGTCCGCGTCCGTGCGCCGCGCCACCGCAGTCCGGTCTGCGAGGTCTTCGACGGCAGCAGCACCTCCCCCCATCCGCGCTGTGCGGCCATGACGGACGAGGGCGGACGCGGCCTGTTCCCGGTCGCCCAGGTCGCCGAACAACTGGGGCACCCGCTACACGCCGACGGGCGAGGTCGGCTGGGCCGAGCAGCCGCTGCCCTGAGGTCCGTCGCCGGACCCGAATCCCATCCGCGGACCCGGCCGCCGGGCGCGGAAGCACCGCTTGATGGGTACCCATCGAGCACTGAATCTGATAGGAAACTTTACTATCAGATCAAGCCACCCCCCATTCACTGGAGTCCCCATGGTGCACCCGTCCCCCGGCGCGGCAGGCCCAGGCGCCACCCCGCGCCGCACCGTCCTCGCCCTGGCCGGCGCGTCCCTGGCGGCGGCCCCCCTCCTGCTGCGCTCCGGGCACGCCTCGGCGGCACC
>NZ_JBHUDX010000031.1:2471-11420 GCF_042678285.1 Streptomyces caeni | reverse complement strand
GACGACCCGGCCAAGAAGGAGATCGCCATGCAACTGGTGTCGAGCGCGGAGAACTCCTCGCTCGACTGGAAGGCCCAGTACCAGTACATCGAGGACATCGATGACGGGCGCGGCTACACCGCGGGCATCATCGGGTTCTGCTCCGGCACCGGCGACATGCTCGACCTCGTCCAGCTGTACACCGACCGCGAGCCCGGCAACGTCCTCGCCCGCTACCTGCCCGCGCTGCGCGATGTGAACGGCACGGACTCGCACGACGGCCTCGACCCGGACTTCCCCGACGACTGGCGCAGGGCGGCCCAGGATCCGGCCTTCCGCCAGGCGCAGAACGACGAACGCGACCGGGTGTACTTCGATCCCGCCGTCCGGCAGGGCAAGACGGACGGGCTGGGAGTCCTGGGCCAGTTCACGTACTACGACGCCATCGTCATGCACGGCGACGGCGAGGACCTCACGAGCTTCCGCAACATCCGCAAGCGGGCCCTGCGCTCCGCGAAGCCGCCGGCGCAGGGCGGCGGGGAGGTGGCGTACCTGAACGCCTTCCTCGACGCACGGGTCTGGGCCATGAAGCAGGAGGAGGCCCACAGCGACACCAGCCGGGTCGACACCGCGCAGCGGGTGTTCCTGCGCGAGGGCAACCTCAACCTGGACCCGCCGCTGGACTGGAAGGTGTACGGGGACGGCTACCACATCGGCTGACGGGACGTCGGCTCCGCCACGAGGGACACGGTCACCGGGTCGAAGCCGACCCGTGAGCGTGCCCCGTCCCGGGCCCAGGTGACCTCGACGCCGTCGCCGGCGACGGCCACGCCGGCGACGGCATCCGTCACGGAGTCGGCCCCGGGGCCGGCGGTGAGGACGGCCAGGCACACATGCACCGAGGTGCCGCCGGCCCGCCCGCCGAGCCGGGGGACGCCGGCCCAGCGGGTGTAGGCCGTGCCCTGGGGGGCGCGGACCACCTCGGGGCCCTCGTCCCAGCCGTGCAGCCCGTGAAGGACCGACACGACGGACTGGTCGGGTCCCGTCGCCCACCCCGTGTGGGTGACCCGGGCCCCCTCCGGGGCGCCGACCACGCGGTGCACCCGCAGCTCATGGCGTCCCCGGACCACGGTGACGCTCTCCACCCGCAGGCCGGGCGCCATCGGCGGCCCGGACACGAAGACGGGACGGTGCCAGGACGCGGCCCATCCCCAGTCCTCGCCCTGCCCCGCCCCCAGGGGACGGATGCGGCGCCGTACGCTCGCGCGGCCGGCCACCTCGACCGACAGATGGTTGTCCGCGATGTTCCCCGGGGCCGTGGGTCCGGTGCGGGTCGAGTACGCCTGGCGTCCGTAGTGCGGATCGTCGTCGGCCGCCGACTCCCCCTCGTGGGGCCGCACATGGTCGCTGCCGTGGTTGTGCAGCCGTGCGATCCCGTCCGCGCGCGTCGTCTGCAGGAGCAGCCCCGGCGCCGGCAGGGCGAGGACCCGGTCGGCCTGCTCGACCGGCGCGGGTTCCTCCCGGGCCGTCCACAGCGGGTCACCGGCCGGCGCCAGCAGGCACACGAACGCCTTTGACGCCCAGTACGGGGATCCCGGCCCCGAGTACGTCTGCAGGGTGGCGTCGTGCGGGCCGTGCCAGCCGAGGCTCAGCAGCCCGTCCCCGGTCAGCGCTCCGCGGTCCAGGAAGTAGCGCAGACTGCCGCTCAGCAGGCGCCGGGACGTGCCGGGGGACAGCGGGGTGCGGCCGGTGAGGGCGCCCAGGCCGACGGCCGCCGAGGCGGCGAACCGGTAGGCCAGCGACCGGCCGAAGTGCAGCGGCGCGCCGTCCGCCCCGAACATCAGCGACAGGCCCCGCAGATGCGCGTGCAGCCGGGCCCCGTACCGGGCGGACCGCTCCTCGTCCGCGGCGAGATGGGCGTCGAGCACCGGATACAGGTGCAGTGCCCAGCCGTTGTAGTGGTCGAAGGCGCGCCCGTCCCCGTCCGCGTACCAGCCGTCGCCGCGGTACCAGCCCTCCAGCAGGGCCGACGCGCGCCGCCGGGCCGCGGCCGTGTCCGCGTCGCCGCGGCCCACCGACTCCAGGAATCCGGCGACGGTGTACGGGAAGAGGTACCAGTTGTTCGGTGCGGGTGTGTGCCGCAGCGCCCCGCGCAGCCATTCCTCCACCCGGTCCTGTACGCCGGGGCCGAGGCGCGCCCACAGCCAGGGCACGGTCAGCCGCAGCCCGAGCGCCACCGACGCCGACTCCACCATCGGCTGGCCCTGCACATCGTGATCGAGGATCAGGGGCCAGGACTCGGTGTCGTCGCGGCCGGGGGTGCGGGTGCCGGCGGCCAGACCCCGTGCGTACCGGTCGAGGTGGCCGTGCGGGTCGTCCCCTCCGGCGCCGGCCACCCGGAAGGCGGCCGCGAGGAACGTGCGGGCGAAGCCCTCCAGACCGTCGGAGCGCGCTCCGGAACGGGAGGGCCGCCCGGGCAGGTCGAGCAGGGCACCGCCCGGTGTGCTCCAGCGCCGGGCGGATGTCAGCAGCCCGTCCGCCACGGCCTCCCAGTGGGCTCGGGTGTACCCCGTGTACGGGCTGGACTCCCGGTCCTGCGGGGGAAACGGGAAGGGCATGCTCACGCCTGGAACGCCAGCCTCTCACGTCGTACGGGGTGCAGGAAGCCGGCGCCGGAGGCCCAGCGCGCGGTCTCCGCGAGGGCGAGATCGGCCAGACGGCGCCACTCGTTGCCCTGGGAGCCGGCGAGGTGGGGCGTGATGAGCACGTTCCCGCAGTCCCACAACGGGTGCCCGGGCGGCAGCACTTCGGGGTCGGTCACATCGAGGACGGCCCGGATGCGGCCGGCCACCGCGGCGTCGGTGAGCGCCTTCTGGTCGACGACCGCGCCGCGGGAGGTGTTGATCAGCACCGCGCCGGGGCGCATCGCCCCGATCAGCCTGCGGCCCACCAGTCCGCGGGTCGCGGGCAGCAGCGGGGTGTGCACGCTGACGGTGTCGCACCGCGCGAACAGCTCGTCCAGGCCCACGCGGGTGACGCCGAGTCCGGCCGCCTGGGCGTCGTCGACGTACGGGTCGTGGAGGAGCACGTCGAGGTCGTGGGGGCGCAGCAGCTCGATGACCCGGCGGCCGATGAGCGACGCCGAGACGATGCCCACGGTGCGGCGGTGGTTGCCGACGGTACGGGGGGTGCGCAGCCAGTCGTCGCGCGTGCGGGACGCGCGGTAGTCCCGGGCGCGTTCCAGGACGTTCTTGCCGGTGAGCAGGATCATCGCGAGGGTGTACTCGGCGACCGGCAGGGCGTTGGCCGAGGCGGCGGAGGACACCTCGATGCCGCGCTGCCAGCAGGCGTCGGTGATGTGGGCGCGCACACTGCCCGCGGTGTGCACGACGGCACGCAGCCGGGGCGCCGCCTCCAGCGCCTCCGCGTCGAGCCGGGGGCAGCCCCAGCCGGTCACCAGGACATCGGCCCCGGCGAGGACGGAGCGGGCCCGCGGGGTGGTGAAGTCGTCGAGGACGGGCGGCGGGGCGAGATCGCAGATCGCGGCGAGGGCGTCCAGCGACTCGGGGTCGAGGACGGCCGCGGCGGCCTCCGCGGACATGGCGAGGGCGGCACGGGGGCGGAAGCCGGGACCCTGCGTCGAGACGGTCATCTGGATGCGGACTCCTCACACGGCAGGTCGCGCTGCCGTGCGGCGCGCACCGATTGATGTGTCCGGGACACGGAAAATCCTCGACGGCCGGCGCGAGGCGGTCAAGAGATCGATCGGATGACCGGGACTTCCCGGGGCCCGTCAGCCCGGTTCCTCCTCCGGCCACTGCAGGACGTCGGGGGTCACGGGGTCCGTGATGTCGCTGCACTCATCGTGCTCCCCGAGCCACTTGGCCATGTACGGACACACCGGCACGATGCGCATCCCGCAGGCGCGTACGTCGGCGAGCGCATCCTGGACCAGTCGCCCGGCCAGGCCCAGCCCGGCGAAGGCGTCGTCGGCCTCCGTGTGGTGGAAGACCCGCTGGGTTCCGCGGTCGCGGTAGGCGGTCAGACCGGCGCGTTCGCCCTCGACCAGGATTTCGTAACGGTGCCCGGCGTCCACCCGCTCGACGGTCGGCGCGGCAGAAGGCTGCATCGGGTGCCTTTCGTCAGACGACAGCGTCAGTCTTCCACGAGTTGCTCGGTCCAGATGGTCTTTCCGCCGGGGTGGTAGCGGCTGCCCCAGCGGTGGGCGAGCTGGGCGATCAGGAACAGGCCCCGGCCGCCCTCGTCGGAGAGGCGGGCTCGGCGCAGGTAGGGCTGCGACTGGCTGGGGTCGGACACCTCGCAGATCAGCCGGTGCTCCTTGATCATCCGCAGGCCGATGGGACCTCCCGCATAGCGGATGGCGTTGGTGATCAGTTCGCTGACGATCACTTCGGTCGTGAAGTCCAGCTGTTGCAGGCCCCAGTGGGCCAGTTGGGCGGAGGCCAGCGCGCGGGCGTGCGCGACGAGGCCGGGGTCGGCGGGCAGTTGCCAGGAGGCCGTGTGGGTGGGCGGGATCCGGTCGACGCGGGCCAGCAGCAGGGCGATGTCCTCGGCACGGGGCACTCGCCGCATACGGGTCAGCAGTTCCTCGGCGGTGTCGACCAGGGGGTCACGGGAGCGGGCGGCGAGCTGGGCGTCCGCACACAGCTGTTCGAGGTCTCGTTCGGTGTCCTGTGACCGCCGGGTGGCCGGGCCGCTGCGGAAGACGAGCACATCGCCCGGCTGCAGATGCAGTTCCACCGACTCGAAGGGCTCCGTGGAGCTCCCCAGCGGGGGCCCCGGCTGGAGGTCGACCACCTCCACGGTGTCCTGGTGCCGCCGGACGAGGACGGGGGCCGAATGTCCCGCGCCGGCCACGAGGCACTGGCCGGTGACGGGGTCGTAGGTGGCGTACAGACAGGTCGCCCCGCCCAGGGAGCCGGTGACCGACCCGGGGCGGTGCCGCTCGTCGTCGCTGATGCGGGTCACCAGGTCGTCCAGGTGGCTCAGCAGCTCCTCGGGAGGGGGATCCAGGTCGGCCAGGGTCTGCACCGCCGAGCGCAGGCGGCCCATCGCGCCGGCGGCGTTCACCCCGTGCCCGGCCACCTTGCCCACCACGAAGGCCACACGGACACCGGACAGCCGGATCACGTCGTACCAGCTGCCGCCGGTGCCGGCGGCCGTGCTCGCCGGCGCATAGACGCCCGCGGTCTCCGCTCCCGCCAGGCGCACGACAGGAGGCGGCAGCAGGCTGCGCTGGAGCACCTCCGCCGCGTGCCGTTCCCGGGTGTAGCGGCGGGCGTTGTCCAGCCCCAGAGCCATACGGGAGCCGATCTCCTCGGCCAGGGCGGCGTCGGCCTGGTCGAACGGTACCCGGTTGCCGCACCGCCACAGCGGGACGGCACCCAGCACGGCCCCTCGGGCCTGCAACGGAATGACCAGCAGCGACCTCGCGGTCGGGGGCAGGATCAGCCGGGACCGCTGCGGGTCCTCGGACGCCGTCGCGCGCAGCCGGCCGAGATCCTGCAGGACACCGGCCGCTCCCCGCCGCACGTGCTCGGCCTCCGCACGGCCCATCACCACCCGCTCCCCCAGCCCGTAGACCTCCTGCGGCCAGGGCCCCTCCGCGGCGGCCACCGCCACGCGCCGCAGCGGCGTGCCGGGGAAGAACTGCCCGGGCTCCTGTCCGGCCAGCACCTCCTCGGTGAGGTCCACCGCCCCGAGATCGGCGAACACCGGCACCAGCAGATCGACCAGCTCCCGGGCGTTGCGCACCACGTCCAGGGAGCCGCCGATGCGCACCGCCGCCGCGCGCAGCAGATCCAGCCGCTGCTGCACCCGCGGGTCGGCCGCCGACAATGCGCCACCGCGCGAGGCCACCCGCATCCCCAGCTCGTCCTCGCGCCCGGCCTCCGCCACCGGGACCAGCCGGACCAGCAGACGCGCCTGGGTGCTACCGGCCAGCGCCGCCACGGTCACCTCCACGTCCACGCGGCCGCCGTCGGCGCGGCGCAGCGCCGCGTGACCGCTGCGGAGGGGCCCGCCATCCGCCGTCTCGGCCTGCGCCGCCCACACGGAGGGGTCCACGAAGAAGGACTTGAGGCTGCGACCGCGCACTTCGCCGACCGAGGCGCCCAGCAACCCCAGCGCGGGCCGGGTGCAGGCCAGCACCGTCCAGGCGGCGTCCAGCACCAGTTCGGCGGGCTGACCCCACTCTGCCGATCCGGTACCGAACCGGTCGTCACCGCCGGTCATATTCCTCCCGGAACCACGCCACCGCCGCGGTGGCCCACACCTCTCAGGGGACGACCCCGAGGCAACGGCCGCAAGTCAACGCGGGTACCGGCCGCGGACGCGCGCTCGTCTCCCGGCGAGGTGACCGACATCCCCCATCATCGCCGTCGACGAGGAAGCCGGCGGGCCTGCCGAACGCTGTCTCCGGGAGAGCGGTGAGCAGTCCGCTCGGTCGGACAAGGCCTCTCCCACGAGCCGGCCCCGGCTCCCCCACCCGATGAAGGGTGTGGTGGTCCAGCTGCGTCGGGCGGCGGTGGCCGACATCCGGCAGGCGCTGCGCGAGGGCACGGTGGACGTGGCCGTGGTGGCCCTCGACCGCCGGCAGCAGCGAGGGCTGGTGCCCCGGCTGCTGTCCCGTGAGGACATGGTTCCGGTGGCGGCACCGGGGCGGAGCGTCACCCCGGGGACCGCGGGCGGCACGGTCGGGCTCGCCGCGGTCGCGGAGCTGCCCCTGGTGGACTTCCCGCCCGGGTGGGCCGTCCGCCACGCGGTCGGCCGGGCCTTCCGCGCGGCCGGGGTCGACCGCACGACGACCTTCGAGGTCAACGACATCGTCGCGGCGTCCGAACCGGTCCGCAACGATCTCGGGGTGTGCATATGTCCCTGTCCATCGCCGCGCGGTTCCCGGCCCCGGCCACGCACCGGTTCGACCGGAACACGCCGCACTGGACGGTGATGATGGTGCGTGCGCCGGGTGAGCCGCCCGCGGCCGTCGCGGCCCTGATGCGGCACATCGAGCAGGGCGCGGGGCCACGGGCCGGTCAGGGATGCCCGCGGTGCGGGGCGGCCGGCAGCCCGGCGAGGCCGGCTCCGCGGCGCAGCACCTCCCGCAGCATGCCGGGGGTGAGGGTGCGGGTGAACATGTTGCGCCGGCTCGGGTGGTAGGCGCCGACGAGATGCACCCGGCGTACCCCGCCGGGGTCGAGGAGCAGCGCCTCGGCGCCGTGCCCGAAGCCCGGCCTGGGGCGCGGCAACCGCCATCCCGCGTCCGCGAGCACCGGCAGCAGGCTGTGCCAGGCGAAGCCACCGAGCACCACGATGGCGCGCAGGGTCGGCCGCAGCAGTTCCAGTTCCCGGGCGAGCCAGGGCCGGCAGGTGTCCCGCTCGGTGGTGGTGGGCCGGTTCCCGGGCGGTGCGCAGTGCACGGGCACCGTGATCCTCACCCCGTACAGGCGCATGCCGTCGCCGCGCCGGGTGGCGGTGGGCTGGGACGCCAGGCCCAGGTCGTACAGGGCCGCGTACAGCACGTCGCCGGACGGGTCGCCGGTGAAGACGCGCCCGGTACGGTTGCCGCCGTGCGCGGCCGGAGCCAGCCCGATGATCGCCAGCCGCGCGTCGGCCGGGCCGAAGCCGGGCACCGGCCTGGCCCAGTACTCCCAGTCCGCGAACGCCCTGCGTCTGACGCGCGCGACCTCCTCCCGCCAGGCCACCAGCCGCGGGCGGGCCCGGCAGCCGGTCACCGCGGAGTCCAGTTCCCGCACGGCGCCCAGCCCGGGGGCCGCCGCGGCGGGGAAGCCGGGCGCGTCCGGCCCGGTCTGGCTGCCGTGCACGCCTTACCCCTCTCGCCGGGCTTGACGGTGAAGCCCACGGCCCTCCGATACGATGGGCGGACCGGAAAGCCCGCCCGTTTCACGGAAGAGGCAAGCCGTCGAACCGGCTTCGAGCCGGCGGCCGATCGATCCGGAGGGCCGTGTCATGACCGCACAGGTCGCCTGCCGTCGAGTCTACGAGGACACATCGCCACAGGACGGTACGCGGGTGCTCGTCGACCGGGTCTGGCCGCGGGGGATGCGCAAGGAGGACGCCCGCCTGGACGAGTGGCTGCGCGATGTGGCCCCCTCCACCGAGCTGCGCCGCTGGTACGGTCATGAACCCGACCGGTTCGCCGAGTTCCGCCGCCGCTACCTCGCCGAACTCCGCGATCCGGGCCACCGGGAGGCTGCCGCGCACCTGCGAGACCTCGCCGCGCGCGCACGGCTCACACTGCTGACC
Source organism: Streptomyces caeni (assembly GCF_042678285.1). Classification (NCBI taxonomy): domain Bacteria; kingdom Bacillati; phylum Actinomycetota; class Actinomycetes; order Kitasatosporales; family Streptomycetaceae; genus Streptomyces; species Streptomyces caeni. The sequence goes on along the minus strand of NZ_JBHUDX010000031.1, from coordinate 3,155 downwards.
GCCACCAAGGACGTGGAGCACAGCCAGGCGGCCGTCCTGGCCGAGTGGCTGACCGGCCGCGGACGGTCCGTGGACGGCTGACCGCGGCCGGCCTTGATCTGCGCGGGCGGGTGCGCCCGCGCGGCTCCGGCGCCTCGCGGGAGGGGATCAGCGGGCCACGAGCATGCTCACTCCGAGCGCGATCAGGAGGACGACCTTCACGCACTCCAGGGCCACGTAGTACACGTGCCCCTGAGAGATGGGCATCTTCTCCTCCCCCGCCAGGACGCGGTCGGACCGCCGGTTCAGACGGGGGCGCACGATGCCGAGCTGTACCACGAGCAGTACGGCGAGGACGCCGGTGAGCACGGTGACGGACACCGGCGGGCCGCTGACGGCGACCGCGGCGACCACGGCGGCGGCCAGGACGGCCTCGACGAGGTTCAGGGCCCGGAAGACCAGGCGTCCGATGCCCAGGCCGAGGGGGACGGTCACCCCGGGAGCGCGGAACTTCAACGGCGCCTCCAGGAAGGAGATCGCCAGGACCATGCCGAGCCAGACGAAGACCACCGCGCTCGCGATGGCCGCACCGACCGTGTTCATCCCACTCATCGCCCTTCCGCCCGCACGGACACCGGCCGCCGGCCACGCTACCGGCTCTTTCCGGCCGGACCCGCACCGAGGTCGCGGGTGACCCGGAGCGGG
>NZ_JBHUDX010000031.1:0-2403 GCF_042678285.1 Streptomyces caeni | reverse complement strand
GCTGCCGCGGGCCGGGCGGACACAGCGGCGGTCCCCACCCCGTCCGCCGACACGGGTCCGGCCGACCCCTGTACGCGCCGCTCGGCTCTCCGCGTGGCGCCGCGCTCCGTGTGCCGGACGCCGCGCTCCCGGCGCCGGACGCACCCTGGCCGGCCCCGGTCAGTCGTGCGGGACGACGGCGACGGGCGCCGCGGCGTGGTGGAGCACCGCGTGCGCGACCGACCCGAGGCGGGTGCCCACCGGACCGCGCCGCGTCCTGCGTCCCACGACGACGAGGCAGGCGGTGCGGGACGCCTCGATCAACTGGCTCGCGGGCCTGCCGGGGCGTGACGCCTCGACGATCCGCACGGCGGGGAACTTGCGCCGCCACGGATGGAGCGCCTCGGTCAGGGCGGTGGCCCGTCGGCGGGCGTGTTCGACATGGACGGCGGGCCCGATGGTCAGGCCCTCGAACGCGGGAGGCGGATACCAGCCGTGGACGACGCGCAGCGTGGTCTCCCGGACGGCGGCCTCTTCGAAGGCGAACTCGATGACCGCCGCGGCCTCGTCTCCGAGGTCCAGTCCCAGGACGACGGGACGGTAGGGGGCGGTCGAGAACGGGCTGCTGGGCGAGTCCGCCGTACGGGCGTCCGCGGCCCGGTCCCCGCCGCGGACCAGCACCACGGGCCGTTCGGCGTGCGCCACGACGGCCAGCCCGACGGAGCCGACCAGGAAACCGCCGACCCCGCTCAGCCCGCGGGAGCCCAGCACAAGCAGTTCCGACTCCCCCGCCACACCGATCAGCGCCTCGGCGGGGTGCCCGGCCCGCTGTTGCGGCGTCACCTCGACCCCGGGGTGGCGCAGCCGGATGCCCTCCGCCGCTTCACGGGGGATCCGCTCGCCGCGCCCGCTCCGCTCCCCCGGTGTCCACGCCCCGAGCCCCGCGGCCCGCGCCAGGGGGTCCGGAACCGGTTCCGCCACGTGGACGAGCCTCAGTGCCAGACCGCGCAGTTCCGCTTCGCGGGCCGCCCACTCGGCCGCGGCCGCGCTCTCGGGCGAGCCGTCCACTCCCGCGGCAATGGTGAGAGGCATGACCTTTCCCTCCTCAAAGACATCCGACGACAAACCGTGCGGTCCCGGCCGGCGTCACACGGGGGTGAGGTGGTTGTCCACCTCGACCACGTCGTCGATGCCCTCCACCTCCGCGACCAGCCTGAGCATCGCCGCCCTCGGCATCCGGCCCGTCAGCTCCACCACGCCGTCGCGCACCTTCACCTCGACGCCGGCACGGTCCGCCGGGGAGCAGACGGCGTGGATCCTCGCCTCGGCCTCCTCCCTGATGGCGGCGTCGTCCCTGACGAGGGCCCGGAGCAGCGCGTTGCGGTGCACCACACCCACCAGGCGCCCGTCGTGGTCGGTGACCGGGAGCCGCTTCAGTCGCGACAGCGCGGCCAGCCACGCGGCCTCCGCGACGGTCGCGCCCGGCAGCACGGTGATCGCGGGGCTGGTCATCAGGTCCGCCGCCGTCTCGCCACGGGCCTTGTCGTGCATCCTCCGCTCCCGCAGCCGGCCGATGCGTCCGGGCCGGTGCCCGGACGCCTCGAAGGCGACCTTCGCCAGCAGATCGGACTCCGACACCACACCGATCACCCGGTCCTCGGCGTCGACCACCGGGATCGCGCCTATGTGCTCGCGCGCCAGCAGGCGCGCGATGTCGCGGTACACCAGGTCGTCCCGCATGGACGCCGCGGGTACCTCCATCACGTCCCGCACCAGCGGTCCTTCGGGCTCGGCGGGCGGCTCCGGCGGCCGGGCCGCCGTGCCCTCCGCCTCAGGACGGGAGGCGGGCGCCGGCGCGGGCTGCCGCCGCGCCCCCGGGTGCCGGGCCGAGACCGCTTCGACGGCGCCCAGGTAGCGCAGGAGCGCGTCCTGTCGTGCTTCCTCGCCGGGGTGCCAGGTGTGCGACGGCACGGTGTGGCGAGCCTCGGCGCCGCTGGAGAAGTTCTCGTGCTCGGTCACGGCAGCCTCCGGACTCGGTCGGTTGTCCACCCTCCCAGTCTCGCGCCCCGCCGCACCGGGCCAAGAGCCGATCGGCCCAGGTGGAGCAGCAGACGGCCCCAGTTGGTGCGAGCCCGCACACGAGCGGTGAGACTGAAGGAGGAGCAGACCGTCAGGAGGACGCCCGTGATGAGCCTGCGGGACTTGCTCGCGCGGTTCCGTCCGACCGGCACACCGGGAGCAGCCGCCACCGGAGTCCCCGCCGACCGGACGGCGGAGCGTGCGGCGGAACTGGAGCCGTCCCTCGCGCGACTGACAGAGGTTCAGCGGGAGGCTGCCCGCATCCGGGCCGCGGCCGAGCGCGAGGCCGGCACGATACGGCGGGACGCCGCGCGGCAGGCGGCGGAGATCGTCGCCGCGGCCCGG